>NZ_WBJY01000002.1:300000-552204 GCF_008831085.1 Pseudoclavibacter endophyticus | reverse complement strand
GTGGCGGGGGGCGGCGCGCGAGCCGGGGGCGCGCCCACACAGAACACCGCAGAGAGAGAGAGAGAGAGAGAGAGAGAGAGAGAGAGAGAGAGAGAGAGAGAGAGAGAGAGAGAGCCGGGTGCGTCACGATGCCGCCTTCCAGGTCAGAGAACCGGTCAAGACCGTGCCCGCGGGTGGCGGGCCGAGCACGATGAGCTGCGTCGAGGTGACGTGCGCCGGCCACCACGCGCCCGCGCCGTCGGCAAGCCACCCGTGCCCCTGCGTGTGCGCGGGCTGGAATGCGGCCGGGAGGGTGGCGACGTGCTCGACCGTGCCCGCTTTCGTCAGGCCCGTGACCGCGGCGATGACGCGCGTGCCGACCTTCTCGAGCGACACCGTGCCCGCCGACGCCCCGATCGTGCGTGTCGCCGTCCCGGTAAGGCTCGCCGTCCACGCGACGACCGCCGCGTCCACCGCCTCGGTGGCCTTGGTAGGGATCGTCTTGATGAGCGCGGCGGTCTCATTGCGGAGCTTCACCCACTCCGGCAGCGACGTGCCGCCCGGCGCATCCACCACGGCATCCGTGATGTCGACCGTCTCCCCGGCCGGCGCATGCAGGTAACCGGACCACTTCGGTACGCCGTTCTCTTTCGCGTTGACCGTGACTCGGTATGGGATGCCGCCCAGTTCCTCCGAGGACACCACCTGCACGCCCGGAAGCCCCGTGTGCGCGTTGGTGAGGGTGCCGTCCATGCCCGAGGTGAGCGTGTAGGACCTAAGCAACAGCAGCGTGTTCGACTCCGTGTCCGGCGCCCACACAGACCTCACCGGGTCGAGCGTCACCGTCACGCCATGCAGCACCTCCGCGTCCGGGAGCGTGCCCACGTCATCCCCGTCAGGGGCCACGGCGAGCACGTTCCCGACGACCGTCGAGTACTTCAGGTTGGCCGGCAGTTCAGCCATGGAGCCCTCCTCAGGGATGAAGTCGTCAACCAATCGGGGCGGCCGTGATGAGCAAGTCCCTCGCCGACCCCGGGTCACCCATCACCCAGGTCGTGATGCCGGCCTGGTCTGACACCTCGACCCGCAGAATCACCGGCACGAGCGGCGGAAGCCCGTCGACGATGAACGTCGGCGTGTGTGTGGACCCGTTCGTGTCCGCCGCCGCTGACAGGTGGACGGCAGGGCCCGCATTCCAGTTCACGGTGTCCGCTGTCCACGCCACCCGCATACGGCCCATGCCAGAGGCTGAGCCGCGCTTGATGAAGCAGCGCGTCGTGACCAGGAGACGCCCACTGTCGCCAGCGGACGTTTGGAGCGTCGCGTTCGGCAAGCCCACATAGTTCGCGGTGCCGGAAATCTCCGCCCCAGTCCCGGGGACACGACGCCACACCGGCTTCGAGAGCGCCTCCGAGCGACGCTGACCGAACCGACGCGCCCCGGGCACATCCCGCCCGCCATCAGCCCAGATGCGTCGCATCCGGAACCGGGCACGGCCGGACTCCGGGTACGGCTCCCAGCAGGCGAACGACTCACCCGGGCCGGCACGCAGGTTCGCGTTCTTCAGGATCAGGTCGCGGCCGTCGACCGAGATGATGACCTCGTCACCCGACCGCCACCACTCGACCCGGTGAACACTCGACGCATCGGTGGACATGGCCGGGATCGACCAGGTCGCCATCGTCGTCATCGCGGCGCCGGTCGTGGGCCGGTACTGCGCGAGCACCGTGCCGGACGAGTAGAAGATGAGATGCAGGCCAGTCGTCTGCCCGTTACCGCCGGCCACGATCCCAGGCTGGTTCCACGGGATCAGCGCGGCCATGCCCGGGTCGGTGAGCGTGCCGTTTCGCGTGTCCCACACGAACTCGACCCCCTGCCGTTGCACGGGCGCGCCGAGGTCCGCCTCGACGTATCCCCACTGCGCCCCACCGCCAAGCGGCGGCGTAGCGAGGTCGAGCATCCCGTCCGCGACGGTGAACGCTCCCGCGCCGGACAGGTTGCCGCCGACGGGGAGATACCCGAGCGACTGGCCCGACTGCACCGCGTTCGGGGGCGTCGTGTTGCCCGCGAAGTCATGCCAGAGCATCGGCGCGTCACCAGCGTCGACGCGAATCGGCGCCAGAGCCCCGGCCAGCGTCGCCGGCACCACATGCCGGGCCGCGTCCGCGCCCGCTAGCACCTGCGCCGGGGTTGCGCGCTGGGAGACACCCGCGACCGTCTCTGACGCCACCGGCGGGGCGGGCACGAGCGCATCGATCGCCTGCTTCACCGTGAGCGGCGTCATGCCCTTCGTGTTGACCGTGCCCGCCCTCGCCTCGCCCTCCGTCGCGATGGGCAGGCCACCACGAGCGGATGCCGTGGCGGCCGGGATTCGGGCCGGGTCGAGCACGCCCGAGTCGAGGTCAGCGGCGGTGTGCTTGTGCTGCAGCGCCGCCTTCTGCGCCAGCAACGTCGAGATCTGCTGCCCCAGCGTCGTGTTCGCCGTCTGCACCGTGGCGCCGATCTTTGACGACGACCAGGTCGTCTCCGTGCCCGTCTGGTCGTCGTTGATCGCGACCGACGCCGAGCCCGTGTCGCCCTTGTCGCCCTTGTCGCCCTTCAGACCTTGCGGGCCGCGCACGTTCCCGGCGGTGAGCTCGCCCGTCTTCGTGTCGCCATCCATGACGTCGATGACGAGCAGGTCACCCTCGACGCGCGCGTTCGCGAGGCCGAGACCCTTGAACCCCCGGTCGCCCTTCACGCCCTGGATGCCCTGGATGCCCTGAATTCCGCGGTCGCCCTGACGGCCACGGACATCGCCGACGACGGCGCCCGCCTGCTGCAGCGTGTTCCCGTCCATCAGGTCGACCACGAGTGCGTCATTGACGATGCGCGGATTCGCGAAACCGAGCCCTTTCAGGTCGGCGATCGTTACCCAAGCCATGTCACACCCATCTCTTCAGTCGGCCATTCGTGGTATCGAGCCAGAGTCGGTTCCGATTCGCGTGCGGCGTCGGCCACACCCACACGTCCCATGCCGCCGGAGACGCGTCGATCGCGTCGCCGATGTCTCCGCCCCACGCGGCTGGGATGAATCGCCACGGCATCACATCGACGCCGACCATGCGGCGTTTGCCGTCCGCGGTCGTTACCTCGTCGAACCACGCGACCTCGACCGTCAGCCACACGGCCGGCCGCGCCGACGTGAAGTCCGCGAGCTCGACTTCGAATGAGCCGTCGGTTGCGGGCTCGACCTCGACGACCGCAGTCGTGAGCAGCCCGGACGAGATCGATGCCGGCCCCGACGGGCGGAACCGCACCAGCGGGCGCCGGTTCGAGGGGAGCGCCGCCCCCGTGAGTTGCTGCACCGTGCCATGCCAGAGAGCCATGCGTCTGCCTTTCGGATCACGGCACGGTGGTGCCTGGGTAGCCGCCACCGCGCGCCCACACGATCAGCCGGTTGAGTTCCGCACGAAGCTCGTTCACCCGGTTGGTCAGGTTGTTGACGCCGCTCTGCGCGGTGCTCGCCGCCGACGCGGCACTGTTCGCGGTTGACTGCGCCGTGGCAGCGTTCGATATCGCCGTGCCGGCGCGGTTCCACGCGTTCGTCGCGTTTTGGTTCGCGGACGCGGCCGCGGACGCCGCCCCGTTCGCGGTCGACTGCGCCGCCGCCGCCGCGTTGATGCCCTGCGTCGCGCGCGTCTGCGCGTACGCGGCGCCGTCATACGCCGACCACGCCACCTCCGCGGTGTTCTCGATCCGTGTCGACAGGGAGTCCGCGACGGACTCCACCGATCTCTTGCCCCCCTGATACGGCATCACGATGCCCGACGAGTCGACCACATAGGCCCCCGCGTGCATCGTCCCGCCGTCACGCATTGTGATGTCGCCCGTGACGGTCATGTGGTTCTGCGGCGTGCCGTGCTCGAGCGCCTGCAGGCGAGCCGCGATCTCGAGGATCGCGGCTCGGAAATCGTCAAGATTGTCGAGCCTCATCGCGCCTCCTGCAGTTCCAGATGGACGTTCTTCGTGCCGTCACCTGAGACGCCGATGACCACGCACTGGTACCAGCGCTGCTCGAGCAGCTTCTCGCCGATGGGGTACACCCGGATCACGCTCCCCAGTCGCACGGTCGGAGTGATCTGCCCGATGCGCACCGTGAGCGAGAACTGCGTCGTCGGCTTGTCGTGCGCGTCCCGATAGGCGCGGGCGTGCTGGTTCAGCTGCGCCTGATTCGACACGAGCTTCATCGGGATAGTCGTGTGCCGGTACGGGCCCCGATAGGACGGTGAGACGTGCGCGAGACGGCCGGTGAGCATGTCCTGTCCCGACCCCTCGCCGGCCACCACGACACCCGTGATCTGCTTCACCGCGTCGATCTGCCACGACCACGACACGACCTCACGGCCCGCCGGCACTATGTACTCGGCCACCACCGAAGCGATCGGCTGTGGTCCGAATGTGGGGCGCAGGCCGATCGAGCCGTCGGCCTCGAGAATCGGCTGCAGCTCGACCGAGGGCGCGCCCTCGCTGTCCTGCAGCTCGCGGATGATCGATCCGATGGTCTGCAGCTCGTGCTGCGGGATCGATCTCGACACCGACCCAGATGTTTCGGTGCCGCCACCGCTCAGCGGCAGGTTCCGGCGCGGGTCCGCGTACCCAGAGACCGCGTGCCGGATAACCCGAAGTAGCGCACCCGTGGGTGAGCGGTTCGTGATCGTGAACGGCGCCTGCCCGTAGTCCTGCACGAAGTGCGTGAACCGGTCATCGGCCAGCGTCAGGATGTCCTCGCAGTCGAGTTGCACGAGATCCGCGCCGGCTTTCGATGTCTTCACGACCGGCGCGTAGCACACCGGCTGTCCATCCCAATGCGGCACCAGCGACACGTAGAACGGCTCGAGCAGGTCACGAGCATCTTCCGCCGTCCACCGCTCCGTCGAGATCGTCGCCGACGAGCGCGGCTTGCCGTTGTACTGACGGCCCCATGACGGTGCCATCACCTCCACCGGCACGCGACGCTTCCCGGAATGTGTCTCCACCAGCCACCACGACCACATACGGCCTCCTAGAGGTAGGTGTCGACGATCTGCATGGACTCGACGACGCCGGTCCCCGTGACTGGTTCGACCCGCACCGTGAACTCACCGTTCGGCGGCACGGACCAGGGCTCACCCGAATGCAACGCACCGATGAGGAGAGCGCCCGACGTGGTGCGGACCTCCATCAGGTCCGGGCGGATCACATGCCGCACCCCCGCGCCGGCCGAATTGACCCGCAAGAAGCCGCGCGTCTCCGACCCATCAAGGAGCCGCAGACCGTAACCAGACGTCATCGCAGTCGCAGCGCGCACCGTGACCGTCGGGGCCGCATCCCACGAGCCACGATGCGACACCGCCAGCGACTGTCCCGTGCCCGTGTAGCGGCGCGCCGTACCGAAGATGAATGGGTCGGGGGCGTACATCGCGAGCCGGTAGTTCGCCCGATTCAGGTAGTACAGCGGCGAGAACTCGGGCTGCTCGAGGCGCTCGACATCACACCACTCGGTGCGCCCGGAATGCTGAACCTCGATGCGCTCCGTTCCTGTACGGAAGAGCTCTCGGAACTGATCTCGCATCGCGAGCAGCTCCGGCTGTGAGGAAGCAATCGCCGGCCCGGCGAGCGGTATCACCCGGCCCTCCGGCTGCACGTTCCCCACCAGCGTGCCGGGCCGAGCGAGAAGGCCCGTACGGTCCGACCGGAACGAAACTCCGTCGTGCCATCCAGTGAGCCCCTGGTCGCGGATGAAGAATCCCGTGCGCGTCCTGTGCGTTCCTTGCCCGGAAAACTCGAGACCGCCGATTCTCACGAGCACGTCACTATCTGGCACCACGGCCTCCTCTACGACGAGCGAAAGACATCCGCGACCTTGTGCGCAGCGCGCGTCGCGATCGCGTCTACGGACGGCATGCCGCGGGCGTCGATGGGCACCGTCACAGTCACGTCACCGCGCCCGTACTGGTTCGTGATGACCGGGTACTGCGGGCCGACGGCGCCGCCCTGCGCGAACGCGGGAACACCGGCGCGCATCGCGGCGCGCCACGCGTACACGGCACCCTGGCCGCCCATCAGGTCGACCTCTTGCGCCGTCAGCACGTGCTCGCCGGGTGCGAGGACAGCGGGCACCGAGTCGACGCCCTTCGGGCCCGCACCCCAGATGGCGCCACCAGCCGCGCGACGAGGCACTTCACCATCCGGTGTGCTCGGCGTCACCCACTCCGTGTATGCATATACACGGATCCAACGGCCGTTGTTGTTCTCGATCCAACTGTCAACCGCATCCTGGGCAGGCTGGGTGTTCGCGATGATCTCTGTTGCGATCTCTTCCGGGATGCCGTTGAGGTCGTCGGCGTATTGGACGGCATCGTCGTGGGATTCACCCATCGCGATCGCAGTGTCGTAGACCTGCTGCCAACCGTTCTGCAATGCAGCGGTCATGTCTTCGACGCTGCCCGTGGTCTCGTAGACCTGGGCCGCGTAGTCACGCGACGACTGCCCGAGATCCAAGAGCGCCGCCATGTTGGCGCGTCCGGCCTCGGTCGTCAGGTCGAGCGACTGCCCGTTCGCCTCAATCGCGGCCGTCGCGGCGTCTACCGCCGCGTAGTAGTCCATCTCGGCATTGATCGAGTCGTACAGCACCGAGTTGTAGTCACGAAGCGCATCTGCGAGCGACTCAATCGCCCCCGACGTGTCATCCGCCGCCGCGGACTGTTCCGACAGTGCGTCCGCGAAGTTCTCTCCGGCAGTGTTCGCTTCCTCGAGTGCCATCTGCGCAAGCGCGAGAGACTCCTCGTAGGTGTCCGCCTCGCCCTCAACGATCCCCAGGCCATCGGCCTGCTCTGCGAGCTGCGCCCGGTACACAGGCATGGAATCGAGCAGGTTGACGAGCGCCTCATCCCCACCATGAAGACTCTCCGCCATGAGCTGGAACGCTTGCGCGGCGGCAGGACTGTCGTACTCGGCCAGCTCGGCAAGGTTCTTCCCGAGCTGGTTGAGCATCGATATCTGCTCGTTGAGGTCCGCGTTCCACGTGTCCCACGAGCCGCGGTTCTGCACGTCGTAGTAGGCAGCTGCTGCGGCAGCCGCATCGTCAAGCCCACCGACCAGCCGCGCGATTGACTCGGCATCCTGATCCGCGCCGGCGAACAGGCCGAAGAAGTTGTCGCCCTGAGTGTCGGCCCACTTCTGATGCGACGCCGCAAGCACATCGCTCGCGCCAGCCGCAGCCGTAAATGCCTCCTGCGCACGCGCCGCAGCGTTCGAAGCCGCGACGAGACGATCAACGACGACGCCGATGAGCGGCGCTGCTGCAAATGCAGCCTGACCGGCCAGAACAAATGCGCCGCCGGCTCGAGCCGAAAGGCGACCAAGCGCCCCCCGGGCGGAGTCGGCAGTGAAACCGAGCGTCGCAAGCGCGGTGCGAAACGCCGCGATCTGCGGAATGGCAATCAGCATGGTCCCGCCGACCAGCAGCACCCCCGCCGTGATCGCGCCCAGCCCGAGTACGGTCCCCTGTATCGCAGGGTCCATTGATGAAAACGCATTGACCGCTTCGGTGGCGTTCTGGACGAGACCCCGCAACGGCCCATCCGCTGATGCGCCCATCTTGATCAGAAGCGTGTCCCACGAGCCCCCGAGGATCTGCAGGTCACCATTCAGGTTGTCGAGGCGCGCCGCCGCGGTCTCCGCTGCAGCACCCGAGTCGTCAACGGTCTCGGTCCACTGCTCGATACCCGCGCGGCCCTCGTTGTAGAGGATGTTGGCGCCACGGATCGCGTCCTGTCCGAAGATCGTCGCCAGAGCCGCGTTGCGCTGCTCTGCCGTGAGGGTGCCGAGTGCCTCCTCCAGCGAGCCTGCGAGGTTGGCCATGCCGACGAACTCGCCAGACGCGTCATATGCCGAGATGCCGAGCTCTTCCATGAGAGTGGCGGCTTCGCCGGTGGGGTTCGCGAGGCGCAGCAGCATCGACCGGAACGACGTACCCGCATCGGAGCCGATGAGTCCAGCCGACGCGAAGGCCGCGAGCGTTCCGACGGTCTCTTCGAGCGAGGCGCCCATCTGCGCCGCGACGAGACCCGACTGGTTCAGCGCGCCCGAGAGGTCTGAGACGCCACCCTGGGCGTTGTTCGCGGCCGACGAAAGCAGGTCGGCAATGTGAGCCACGTCGCTGCCGGCAAGACCGAACTGCGTCATGGTCGACGCCGCGGTCTCCGCAGCCGATGCGACGGATATGCTGCCCGCCGCGGCAAGGTCGAGCGCGCCCGTGAGGCCGCCCGCCAGGATGTCGGCCGTCGAGACGCCCGCCTTCGCCAGGTTCTCGATACCGTCGGCCGCTTCGACCGCCGAATAGGCCGTGTCCATGCCTGCCTGGATCGCGGCCTCGGACAGGAGCTCCATGTTGCCGGCGGTCTCACCCGTCGCCGCCTGCACCTGCGACATCGCCTGGTCATAGTCGGCGTACGCCTTCACCGCGGCGCCCACTCCGACGGCGATGAGACCGCCGAGGACGAGCGCCCCCCGGCCGACCTGCTGCATCGCCTGCGTCTGCGACGCCATCGCGCGCGACGTGTCCTGTGCTGCCCGCTCGGCCTCGCGCGTCTTGCGCGACGCCTCGTCCATGCCGCGCAGATAGTTCTGCACGTCCGCGATCAGCGAGACCTTGACGCTCTTGTCAGCCACCGAGACCTCCTAGGATGCAGGGCATGCGACGAATCGCCCCCCTAGCTGTCGCGCTGCTCGCGCTGGCGGGATGTGCCACGACGGACACGGATCACTCGGCCGGCTCTTTCAGCGACCCGGAGAAGGACCTCGAGGTGTGCGACGCCTACATCGGCGGCGAGATGCTTGTCACTTCAGCGGCGATCTGGAAATCTCTTGCCGCCGACCCATCAGGCAACGGAATCGATCAATCCGAGTTGCGCGTTCTCATCGGCGACATGCAGCGCAACGAAGAGAAGGCGTCCGACGAACTCGTGTCGCTCCTCGAGTTGTACAACGCGCCGATGTACACGCTGGGCTCGATATTCTTCGAAGGCGCAGCCAACGAGACCATCGACACATCGAATGTGGAATCCGACGGCTTGGCGATCATGGAGTTCTGCGGCGACCTCGGCTACTCATTCGACGGCAGTTAGGTCCCGTTTCACGACGGGGATGAACACGCCGTCGAGCTGATCCGGTGACTCTTTGTACGCTTCCCGCCACTGCCGGTGCGCTCGCTCGCGGGCACGGTTCGCGAAGTTGATTTGCGGTTCGAGCGCAATGAACTCGTGCGTCGCCTCCGGGTTGTCTGGGTCTGCCAGTGGCGTCGATTCTTCCCATCGCTTGAAGCCGTTCTCAGTGGTTTCCGCCTCGATCGCCCGATAGGCCACGATCATCGCTCGATCCATGTCGTCGAACTCGGGCTCACGATCGATGCGCCAGCCGGCCTCGTCGCGCTCGAGGCGCCACGACGGTTCCCGTCCCCAGAATCGCGACGGCGACACGCCGAGCGCGATCGCCGCTCCGACGTCGGCGTGCAGGCCTGGGAGGGGCGCGCCTGCTGACGCCTCTAGGCTTTTTTTGCTCTCCCGTACATGGCGCGCGATCCGTCGCCCTCATTGAGTGACACGACGGCCGTCCCGAGCCGAATCAGGTCGCCACGGTTGATGTTCTCCCAGAACTCGCGCCATTCGGCCGCGGACGGTTCGTCGACGGTGTCCCCGTCGACCACGCGCCCCGTGGCCTCGACGGCGTCGATCGCCGCACCGAGCACTGAGAAGCCGTTCGCGTTGTCCTCGGGCAGCCGCTCACCCTTCGCAGGGAGCGGGTTCTTCGCGAGGATCTGCTGCCACTGCGCGGACGGCATCTCGAACACGCGGATCGTGAGCACCGAGTCGTGCAGTTCTTCCTCGAACTCGCGCACCGCCTTCATGGCCTCTTCGACAGCGGCCTCGGGGTTCTCGCCCATCCGCATCTCTTCGGCTTCTTCGGGGACGGAACGGCGCGCGTCCGTCACCGCTTTCATCAGCGCCTCGCGTTCAGCGAGACGCGCACGGTCGAGCAGCACCGTTACGTCCTTGAATGCACGGCTGACTGTTTTGAGCTTGTTTCCAAGAATGGACATTGAGAAGTCTCCCCACCACTGTTCCCCACCACTGAAGGAGACTCCGGGCGGGGCGTGGTGGGGTGACCCCGCCCGGAGAGTGAATGACTACGCGACGAGGGCCTTGCCCTCGATCGGCTGATCGAAGTGATGCCAGGTGATCGTCTTCGTCTGCATCGCGTTGCCGACAGGGATGTTGCGGACCTTCATGCCCACGCGGACCGGGATCGCGTCGTACTCCTGTCCCGCAGCGAGGGGCTCGTCGTGGGGCACGTACGGGCGGTGCACGTGGTAGAACTCCTCGTCCTCGATGAACGCGTTGTCGGCGACCGATTCCTCGCCGGATGCGACGATCGTGGTCTGCAGCGTGTCCGTGCGGCGTCCGCGTTCCGTCAGTGACTGGCCGAGCGTGAGCCGGTCGTCGTTGACGGTTTCCTCCGAGGGCGAGCGGTTGTAGCCGTCGCTCGTGAAGGAGTACGTGACATCGATCGCGGTCTCGGCCTCGAGCTCGGTCACCGTGATGGCTGAGGGGTCCTCGATCGCTGTAGCCGGGACAGCGAGAATGAGATAGCGGTCCGACCCGCGGATGCCGCGCTCCGGGCGGCCAGTGTTGATGCCCATGACTAGGCCTCCTTCTTGCCGCTGGTGGCGGTGCTCGAGGCCGGTGTCGGCCGCTTCGACCCGACCGGCACGTAGCGGTCGGGGAACTTCTTGACGAGATCCGGGTGCACATGGAACGGCCCGTTTGGCCCCTCCACCTTTACCCGTTCAACGGTGTCGTGATGGCTCACGGTTCCTCCTGAAATGAGAAAAGCCCCCGGGGTGGGGGCTCGTGTTGTGGTGGGGTTAGGCGGGTCGCGATCGGAATGAGTACTCCTGGATCGCGTCCCAGTACGGGGCTCCGGTGTCGTCGCGCTCGGGGCCAAGCGCGGCGTCGCGTTGGATCGGGTCGCACTCGCGCCCCTCGACGAGCGGGATGACGCCGACCCCTGCGGGGCGTACTGCGCCGTCGACTTGGTCGGCGACCCACTGTGCTTCGCGCGGACGAGGCGCGATGGCATGCGCCACTACCGTCACGTCTCGCGGTCCACGGGATCCCGTGAGTCGCTCCTGCACGTCGAACGTCGCGCCGCCGAGCAACAGTACGTACTCGGTCGCCTCGCCCGGCGCCTCGAAAAGGTACACGTCGACGTCAGTGATGAGGTCCGCGAACGCCTGCATCTCGGCGAACGAGCTCACAGGGCATCCTCGATCGCGTCGGCGATAGCGATACCGAGGCCGCGCACGAAGTCTTCCTCGTTCTCATGCAGCGCATGCGCGAGGGGGCCACGGGCCGGGAAATACTTCGACCCGTACTCGATGAAGTTGCCGAGCGCGCCCTGTGCGACGTCGCGACGGAACCCGATGTCGGCGCCGATCGAGTCTCGCTCGGCGCGCATGTCGTAGTCGATGGCGGGCGGAATGCCGCGAAGCTGCTTCATGCCCTTCGTGTTGTCGCGCGCATCGTCCTTGACCTTGCGCGCCGTGACCTCGACCGCCTTCCGCACGTTCGGTGCGGCCCTGCCGGGCACCCGGTCGAGGTTGGCGGCGAGGTGCCCCACCTCAGAGAAGTCGAACTCGATGCTCATCCCGGGGTCACCTCCTCAACAGGCAGCCGGCGCAGCGTGGAATGCGTGAGCGCGCGATGCGCCTTCACACGAAACGTCCGCCCCTGCATGTCCGGGTCGTACTCCGACAGCGTGATGAGCGCGACATCGTTGCCGCGCACGGCAGTGGATGACTCGACGGGGAGCTTCAGCAGGAAGCTGCCCTCGTCTTGCGCCTGACCCGCGACGAACACCTCGCGCACGTCCTGGCCGCGCTCCCGCAGGGAGCATGGGCCTTCGTAGACGGTGACGGTGACGTGCTCGTAGCGGCCCGTGGTCTCGTTGAACTCTTCGGTGTCGGTCGTGCGCGTGATGACGCAGTGGTCGGTGAGCATGCTCTCCGCCTCGATGCGCCCCATCAGAAGGTCAATACCCGCGGCCGTCATAGAGATGCACCGGCCCTCCGTTTGATGTGGGCGCCCAGATGCTCCGTGTCTCCCACGACGGCCCGTACTGGATCGTCGAGATGCCGCCCGAGCTCCCCGGCCGGCACGCCCGCAGTGTCGCAATCTGTGACGCTGAGAAAAGCTCTCCGCGCTCCCACCGACGAGTGACTTCCTCCGTCGTGACCGACGTCTTCCCGTCCGGGTTGACGTACGCCGACGCTGCCACCATCAGCACGATGGCCGACACCTGTTCTGGCACGGTTTCGAGCGTCCAGTCCGGTCGCCGGGCTTCGCCGCGTGCGAGATCAGAGATGACCGACACGACGGTGGCCGCCCTCTCGGACTCGGGTGAGCCCGGCGCCGGCGCGGACAGGCCAAGCCATGCGGAGATCTGTTCGTGGTCCGCGAGTGGCGCACCGGCCATGAGAACCCTCCCGGGGTGTGAGCAGGGGCACCCGAGCGTGGCCGGGTGCCCCTGCTGGTTACTACGCGGCGGTGACCGTCACGTTCGGGTCGGTGCCGCCCTCGAAGGAGACCGTGCCGACCTCGACGGTGACGCCCTCGCTGAAGGTGAGCGTCTTCGGGCTCGTGCCCGAGACCTGCGCGCCCGAGACGCCCTCGACGCCGTTGAGCGCCGAAGCGATCACAGCGTTCGTGGCGTTGTGGGGCAGCTCTTCCGTCTCGGTGCCGTCGACCTCGAGCGTGTACGTGCCGCCCGTGGGCGAGCCCGTCACGGCGAGCGTGTACGTCGACGCTGCGCCGGCATCGGCGGCCGCGGCGGCCTCGGCTGCCCCGTACTGCACCTTGATGGCGCGACGGAACTCGAGCTGCGGCTCGTCGTTGTTGCCGAGCACGAGCGAGCCGTCCTCGTTGACCTCCGGGTCGGTGACGAGCGAGGCGCCGACGAAGGCGTGCACGACCGAACGGTCCGTGAGGTGGTCACCGTCGTAGTCCCAGATCTGGGTGACCGCGAGACCGTTGCCCGCGGCGACCGCTCCGCTCTTCACGTTCGAGATGGGCGGCGTGGGGGCGACGACCGCGATCGCGAGCGCCGACGAGTGCACGAAGTACGACTCGTCCTCGCCGAGCGCGTCCACCTCGATGATCGTGAAGCCGGCGAGGCGTCCAACGACGCCATCGCGCAGCGCCTCCGGGATTCCGGCCTTGTCGACCTCGAGCAGCTGGTCCGTCGACGAGATCGACTCGGCCACCGACGAGCCGACCAGCCAGTAGCGGCCGCTCGTGGGCACGTGCGCGTCCTGGAACAGCTTCCGGGCACGCAGCGCGACCTTGCGGGCGTCCGCGACCCGGCCGGTACCCTCCGGGTCGTAGGCGACCTCCATCGTGAAGTCTGCGCCACGCAGGGGCTTCACGATGGCGCGCTCGAAGTAGTCGACCATCGCGTCGACCTGCGGCTTCTGCACGTCCCGCACGTAATCGACCTCGTCGAGCGTGCGCTCTTCGGCGCCGATCGCGACAGCCGAGTACGGGTGCTGGTCGAGCACGACGGGGATCTTCGTCTGCACGAGACGGTCGACCACGATCGCGTCCTGGTTGCGCCACCCCTTGTCACGGGCGACGAGCACCGGGGGTCGCTTCACCATGACCGTGTCACCGGCCGCGCCGGTGAAATCGGCCTTCGTGAACTTCCACGTGAACAGGCCGGGGAGCTTCACTTCGCGGCGCAGCAGATCGAGGGCGGTGCCCGCGAACTTCTGTGCCTTCTGCCAAACGTTTGCCGCCATGGCGGTCCTCTCTTTCGTGAGAATTCAGGCCGCCAGGCGGCGAACCTGTGGTTACTGCCCGAGCGCTTCGGAGACGATGTCTTTCGCGGAGCGGTCGGGGTCCTGGTTGGGGCGTGCCCCGCCCCGAAGTCGGGGCTTCGGTTGCTGCGTCTCGGGCTTGCCGATGCCGAGCTCGTCGAGGAGCGTTGATGCGTCCTCGACCATCGCGTCGAAGTCGTCGCCGTTGAGGCGCGATGCGAGCGATGCGGGTACGCCGAGCTTCATCGCGACCTTGAGCTGCAGGTTCTCTCGCTGCATCTCCTTCGCGCTCTTCTCGGCGTCGGTAGCGCGCTGCGCGGCCTGCTTGCGGTCGGCGCGCGCCTTGTCGATTGCGCGTCGGGCTCGCTTCGCGTCGAACGGGCCATCGAAGCCCGCGTCGTCGTCCTGCTCACCCTCGTCGCCAGCCTCGTCGTCGTCGGCATCCTCGGTGGGCTGCTCGTCGATGTCTGGCTGCTCTTCCTGCTGACCGTCACTCGACTGGTCTTCGTTCTCCATTGGGTTCCCTTCCTTGAGGGGTTGCCGGCGCCCACCCTCTGGGCGCCGAGGTCTATACGTCGAACGGCCTGCCCGTCTTGGCCAGGTAGTTCAACCGGTGCATCTCCCGCGTCACGTTCTTGGCCGTGTGGGGGCGGTCCTGCTCGGTGAGATTGCCGAGCGCCACCTGATACATCTCGCGGGACTCGGCCAGGAACGTTTCGTAGTCCTCGCCGAGCGCGCCGTCGTCGGGTACGAGCGCGTAGCTGCATTTGCAGTGGTCGTGAAACTGCGGTGCGGCCGGGATCGGCACGCCCTCCGAGATGCGCCTGCTCGTGTTCCGCATTGCGTGGAATCGGCAGATTGGGCATGCGCCGGGCTGTGCCACTCGACGGAGCAATTGCGACTCGCCAGACGCGCGAGCTGTCCGCTCGAACGTGCGGCGCGCCCCCGACAGTGCGTGACGTGTCGCCGCGCCTGACGACGCCGAGAACACCGCTCGCGCGACATCCTCGAATCGCTCGCCCTGCGACAGCAGGTGCTTCGCACGCATTGGCCCGAGCACCTCGAGCGACGTCGCCACCGCCGGCACCTGCAAGCGGTCCGGCACGATCGTGATGAGCCCTGACCCGGCGCCCTCGTTGCGGAACCGGGCGTAGTACTCGGCAGCAACGTCAACGGACTCCCGGTGGCCGCGCTGAACGATCGGCACCGCAGCCTGCAGCCAAGCCGGCGCCGACGCGTCGATCGCCGACAGATTCAGTGCCGGGAACACGCCGGCAAGGCGCGCCGTTGTCCGTGCCGCGACACGCGCTTGCTCGCGCCTGAAGCTATCCGTCAGCGAAAGGATCGTCATCGCCAAGCCCTTCCAGCATCTGCCGGTACGGGTCGTTGGCGAGCACTTCCTTCCACCGACGCACCTGATCCGGCGAAATATCGGGGATGAGGTCCCACAGCTCCTGCTTCGGCACGCCGAGCTGCGACGCGATCTTGCCGAGCGCATCGGCCATCTGCGACATGGACCGGATCGTCGAGTCGCGCCAGTCACACACGCCCGCGTAGTCGTCCCACGCGTTGGCGATCCCCTGCTCGAGGCCGGCGAGACGGAACCACTGGCCCCACGAGGCCGCGAACGACTCCTCGTAATCCTTGATCTTCCGCTGCGTCGACCACTCCTCGGCAGCCTGCGCCTCGGCGCCGTCCGACGTGTTCGACTGCGAGCCGACGATCGCCTTCTGCGCGATCTGAGCCACCGACGCTAGGTCCTGCTTCGACGCCGTCCCGGCCTTGATGTACCCCTCGAGATCCGTGCCATCGAGCGTGAACGCTTTCGACTGCTCGCCCTCGAGGATGAGCAGTCGGTCCCGCTCGAGCACCAGCTTCTGCTGCTGCGCCTCTTCCTGAGTTCCCGGCTTTTGCATGCCCGTGAGCACGCGGATCTTCCACGACGCGAAGGTCTGCGTCATGAGGAGGTCGAACTTCGCCTGATCGATGGATCCCTGGATGGGGATGAGGCGCTCAACCTCACCCTCCGCCGACCCCTCGTCGTCCATCTCGCCCGTGAACCGCACGATAGGAGGCAGCCCGACGTCGTGGGCCTGCTCCTCGATGTACTTGAGGTCTTCCCCGTCGTGGCCGCCCTCAATGCGGTACACCGCGTCGCCATCGATCACGAGGAAGTGCGACTTCTTGTTTGACGCGGTCTCGCGGATGATGCCGAACTCGGGCCAGTGATCGGCTTCCGGGTCCTGATAGACCGCGAGAGCGTTTTTCGCCGAGTAGATTTTCGACACCGGCACCGGGTCGCCCGGCAGTAGCGTGGAATACGCGACGCCGCCCCGGAACACGGCCCGGTAGAGACGCTTCTGCCGCATGCCCATCGCGTTCCGACGCCATACATCCATCAGGTCGTCTTTCGTCGACTCGATGCCGGGGATGTAGTCCCGCATCTCGATCGACTGCGCCAGGATGCGGATCACGAGCCCGATGAGGGGCGTGATTGCCTTCTCGCGGAGCCCTTCATACTCGGTGGACGCTTCGCGAGGCTTGTACGCCTTCACGTGGTCGCCCTTCGCCCACGCGTCGAACACGATCTGCGCATCGCGCTCCCGGTTCAGCTGCGGGATGAGCACGTCGTGCGCGAGCTCGATGACCGAAGCCTGCTTCATCACCACACGCCGCCCCTTCCTTGACCCCGCTTCGTAGCGAGGTTCATGACTTGGCGGCGCACCATGCGCGCACCGACTGCTGCGACCGCGAGGTCGATCTTCCGGGGCGACTCGCGCCCGTCCTTCATGAGCGAGACGCCGTGCTGTGTGGGGAATCGGCGCGCGTTCTTCACGTGCCGGGACAGCTCGGCGTGCGCCGGATGCGGCACGTTGCCCTGGTCCGCTTCCTCGACGAACAGCTCGGCGGCCTCGACGAATCGGGCGCCCTCCACGTGCCGGTTCGACATATCGAACTCGATGGAGTGCCCGTCACGGCCCGGCCGAGCCCAGATGAGGAGCTTCGAGTGGAAGTCCTGGTGCCACTTGTCGACCGTCGCCTTCCAGTACAAGTCGGCGGTGCCGTCCTCGCGGGTGTGCGACGGGTCCGCGAAGAACCCGACGACCCGGTAGTCCTTGAACGCCTGCCGCACGCGCTGCGACACGACCCCGCGGGGCGCGGTCCACTCGCCTCGGCGAGCCTTCGGCGGCGCGACCCACAGTCCCAGCGGGAACAGTGCCCCGTCGGCGACGCGACAGGCCACGAGGACCGTCGCGTCGTCGGACTTCGACCCGTCGAAGAACAGGACGACCTCGTCGCGAGGCTCGAGGCGCAGCGACGCGTCGCCGTTCGAGTCCCACGTGAACGGGTCCATCCATGCGTCTTCGGCCGCGACGATCTGGTTGAACCACTTCCGGCGAGACTCCGACACCGGGTTCTTCGGGTCCATCACCGACGCGCGGATGCGGGCCGGCTTTAGCCACACCGCATCACCACGCACCGACTCGACAACGCGCTCGATCGTGTCTGCCGCCGCATCGCCGGTAAGCCGCACCTTCGGGTGCGCCTCAAGCGAGTCGTACATGATCCCGTCGAAGCTGACCTCGTCCGGCCGCGCGAGTGACGCGTCCATGGCGAGCCGGGTGCGTTCGAGGATCGAGTCGCGGCCAGGCTGAAACGCGTTTGCGATGCCGAGGAAGCGGGCCCCGTTCGGGTTCTTCATCAGGTTGCCCTCGACCGCGTCGAACATGGCGTGCCCGCCGTTCTGGGCACGCCAGTACTGCATCTCGTTGCCGAGCACGGCCGTCGTCCGGGCGCCCTCGATGGGCTCCGGATTCGATGTCAGCGCCTCGAGGAACCGCGTGTCACCGAGCGCGTAGATCTGCTCCTTGTTGACCTGCAGCCCGTACTCGCGCTTCGCTTCCTCCGTGAACAGGCGAGGGAACACACGCATGGTGTTCTTCGTCTGACGCTGCGTGACCGCGAGGACCTGCACCCACGCGTCCGGCTCTTCGACCGCGTACGGCGCGCCCCGGCGGAAACCACCGAAGCGAGAAACGCCGACGAGCTCGTTCGCGAGCACGACCGCCGCGAGCGGGTCCTTGCCCCACCCCTTGAGTCGCTGAAGCCACGCCTGCCGTCCGTAGACGAACTCGCCGCGCTCGTCGACCGCGTACCACCACAGCCACCAACGTGCCTGCTCGGCCGTGAACCGCCACGGCTCGCCGGCCTTGAGCTGCAGCCGTTGCCCGGCCCAGACGAGACCGTCCCATCCGATGGAGTGCTCGGGGAGGATGAACCGGCCGGCGTGGTCGGTCTGCCACGTCGGGCCGATCGCCGTCGCCGGGAACTCCGTGGCCGGCGACACCCACGGCTCCGAAAGAAGCTCCTGGTAGTAGCGGCGGATCTCCCGGCTATCGTCATGCGCAGCAGCACGGCGCCTACGCGCCACGATTCCACCGGGCCTGGGCAGCCTTGCGCGCTGCCTCAGTCCTCGGCGATTCCTCCGCCTGCTCGCCCTCGGGCAGCCTCAGCGCCTTCATGAAAGCGATGTACGCGGCGCGGTGCTGGCGAACCTCCGCGAGCAGCGGATTCGCGACCTCCTGGCCCATCGACCCGCGCACGATCAGCTTGGAATCCTTGAGCACATCCTCGATTCGGGCGACGAGGGTCAATTCGCGGCACGCGGCCTCGAGCGTCGGATACTCGTGCTCGTCGAGGTCGTAGACCTGCAGCGTCTCGCGCCACACCTTCTGCGCCGCCGCCGACAGCCCGGGCGGGGCCTTGCGTTTCTGCGCCATGACGCGCCCCCCTTCCTGCCGTGACGACCTGTCGTCACGATCGGGTACCACGCCCCCGGATCGACCAGGGGCCCAGTCGAAAAACAGAGCGAAAATGCATGCGTTCGGATGTCTGCTAAGCCCGACGGCTTTTCAGACGGCGCGAGGGGGGCTCCCCCTCGCTCGTCGATCACTCGCTCGACCTCGGCTCGGGCTCGCCCTGGTCCGGCCGTCGGCGGGTCGTGTCGCGTCGGTGTGTCGTGTTGAGCGGGTCGTGTCTCGTCATCGCAACCACGGAAGCGCGTCGGCTGGTGCGCCGGGGTGCCGCTCAGGGGTGCGCCTCTTGGCATCTACCCACTTGGCGTGCTGCGCAGCCTTCGCTTGCTTCTGCGTCTCGGCGTCATGGTGGGTACGGCACAGCCACTCGAGATCCCCCAGGTTGTGACTACCCCTTCCCCCTGCGTGGTGGAGGTCCGTCCCCTGCCGGCGACACCGGGTGCCTGCGGTGATGCGCTCGCACTGCCCGCCCGCGCGCTTCTTGGCTTGGGCTCGGAGCTTGTGCCACTCACGAGGGAGGGAGGCGCGGCGGTTGCTGGTCTCCCATCCCATGGGGTCACGGCTCCCCGTGCTTCTGCTCGCAGTGGCGCGCGAGGGACGGCACGACGAATGTGGTGCCGCATAGGCTGCACCGCCACGCGTCGTACGGGTCAGACATCGATCACCGTGAGTGACGCGCCGCCCTGCAGGTTGAGGAAAGTCGTGTCGGGAACCTCGTCGATGGCGATCTCGACGTCGTCTGCGATGAGCTCGACCTGCACGATCTTCGATTCGCCCGCTGACCGAACCGACATGACCGTGCCGAGCTGGGCGCCGATCGGGGCGCCGTTGATCTCGAGGCTCGCGCCGATGCGGATGCGGGTAGTGCCGGTGTCGGTCATGTCGGGGCTCCTAGTCTTCGGTGAGCGTGGGCCTCGCGTCCCCGATCAGTCGCAGCGCGAGAGTCAGGGGTCTGCCGTCTGGGAACGCGAGGCCGGTCCAGGCATGACGAACGCCCCGCGGCTCTTGGCCTGCGGGGCGTTCGCTTGAGATTTGGGCGCACGTATCCGGCGCGATCAACGAGGTAGAGGAACCGGCTTCATGTTCACCGCCTCGAGCATGGCTTCCGATAAGTGCCGCGTGTCGATTGGTTCAAGCGTCGGCAGGGTTGACCGACGCTGGACGGCGCCGAGCGTACATGTCCGCGCGCCGTGCGTCAGCGACGAATACGTCATCTAGAACGAACCTCAGGACAGTCAAGGCATCCTCGGCGTCTTCCTGCGAGGGCACCTCGTCGATGTCACCGTGCGCCATGTCGTTACCCAGCACGCGCAGCAGGTGCGCCATCTCTTTGGTGCCGGAACGGATCATTCCCTGATCCGCCATCGCGTCGATCTTGTCGAACAGCGACCCACTGCGGACGCCCTTCGACTTAGCCGTTGCCTCGATCGTGCTGCGCACAAGCAGTAGCACAGCACGATAGGCGCCGATACTCGACGCGTGATGCGCCTCGGTCAGATATCCCGCAACACCGCCCGGAAGGAATTCGGTCACGGCAGGCTGAAGGAGGGGTGGGGCAAACGACAGATTCGTCATACTGCCTCCGATCGACTTTGCGGCCCTGCCGTCGATGTCCGAACCCGCGCTGTAATGCCCGCGCTGGATTCTCGCGTCCCCTAGCACGCAGTTCATGCGCCCGCAGTTGTCACACGTCGTCGCGAGCTCAACACGAAGCAATTGCTGCCCCATATCATTATCGGGTTGATCTGGAGCTTCGACCACGCGCCCAAAGTGGGCAGTGAAGTGAACGCGGTTGGCGCAGTACGCGCAGGTGCCATCGAGCATGACACCAGTATCGCGCGCCAAGCGCGAGCCCGGCCATCAATCTCGCTCGCAACCGCAGATGATTGGGCTACACCTGGAAACACGAAAGGCCCCGTCAGGTCGACGGGGCCTTTCGCTAGCTTCGGCGTTCCGATTCTGGGCGCACGAATGCCAAGTGCCTACAGCCTATCACTTTGCCAGGTCACGATGCGTTACTCGAGATGCGGAGTGTCGCGGCGATCGCGTTCACGCCCTTGGCGATCGGACCGCACCAGTGGCACACGAGCTCGGCCGACTCGATGGGTCGCGACTGCAGGTACCTGAGCACCACCGCCGGCGCAACCGAGTCTTCGGTCACGACCTTCTCGCCTGCGCAGATTGGGCACGGATCGGTGACCTCTCGCTCCGTCGGTGGCTGCAGCATCATGTTGATGTCTTCGATCCACGACTCGAGGGTCGCAGTCCATTCCGCCACCTCCCCCGCTGTCGGGTGCGAGGCACGGAACGCTTCGGCCCACTGCCGGCAGGTGTCCGACAGTGGGCCAAAGCGGATGCGCGTGGAGAGGCGGATCAAGTCGCGGGTCAGGTCCCCGGATATTCGCTCCGACAAGTCCATCGGGCCTGCTGCGACGAGGATTCTCGAACCGAACGCAGATCCCGTGCCTTGTTGCATGCCGATCGCGATCTCACTCTGCAGCTCGTCCAGGAGGCCTGCGCGGATTCCTTTGACGGTCTCGCGCCGGTTCGTGACCGGGTCGAGCACCTCGGTCTCCTCCCGGTGTGGGCCGGTCAGGATTGCGAGCAGCGGCGACAGGACGTCACCCGTGCCCGAGTTACCGACGTCGCCCGAGCCCAGGATGTCCACCCCCGACCATCTGCGTCACGATTCGGAACGACGGGTCGTAGCCGGTGCCGTAGCTTCTCTCAGTTCGTTCCGGCGGGGCGCACCGCTCCCCCCATTTCGTGGTGTGGATCGACATGCTCCCGTTCCGTTGCACCGCGTGCCGTTCACCGCACTGGGGACACACCCTGATTGTGATGCCCATGGATTTCTCCTCCATCATCCGCATCGATCAGATTCACTTCGTGCTGCTGTTGAGCTCGGCGGCGCGAGCAGCCCGCGCCTTCTCGATCTCCTCCCTCATGAGCCGGGCGAGGGTGGACTCTCCCCCGTGCTGCGCCCGAGCTGCCTTCTCTTCCTCCCAGGCCCGTTCGGCCTCGGCGTTCTCGATCGCGCGGCGTCGTTCCCGCTCCACGCGAGTCGTGGGCTCGTCCAGCCGGCGGAGCGCGTCAAGGATGTCGCCGGGCACGATGGGGCGGCGATCTTCGTTCGTGCGCTCTCGAAGGAGCATCTGGCCGGCTCTGCGGGCGTCGTCGAACGAGATGCCCGCGAGCACTTCGGCCCAGATCAGTGAGGCGCCCTCGAAGTCGTGAGCGCTCATCGATCGAACGTCACCCCAGTTCAGCAATTGCAGGAGCTTCCCCGCGTCGCTGGGTCTCACGATCAACCTCCTCTCGTTCCATGCGCGCGATCACATCGAGGTGCGTCATGCGCTTCTCGTTACCCCCTCGTGCCTGTGGCAGCTCGTCGTCCCAGCGACCCTGGTTGAGCCAGGTCACGAGGTGCGGCACGAACTGGGCATCGGTGGTCTCCCGGTAGGCGTCACCGAATCGGGCGATCGCGGCGCCGATCATCTCGATGTCTTCCGTCTTCGCGAGCCGCTTGAACTTCTCGAGCGCCGGCTTCCGCTTGTCCTTCCGCGGCCACCGCGGCCACACCTCGTCGAACACCTGCTCCGGCGTCGGGCCAGGCACGTCGAGCGCACCGCGCGAGAGATCCTTCAGTGGGTCTACTTCACTGGGTAGTACTTCTGTGTGTAGTACTTCGGGTCCCCCTGAGGCACTACCTCCCCCCTGTGAGGCACTACCCCCGTCCCTCTGAGGCACTACCCCGTCCCTGTCAGGCACTACCCCGTCCCCCTGAGGCACTACCCCCCGAGTCGAGTGGACCCGGTAGAGATTCGACTGCGGAGAACCATCCACACCGACCCTCCGAACCACCTCAAGCAACCCGCGATCCGTGAGGGTCTTGATCGCCCGAATCACCGAATTCCGCGACGCCCGCGCCTCCCGCTGCAACAACGACAAACTCGGCCACGCCTCACCCCGACTATTCGCTCGATTCAAGAGCGCCATGTACACGAGCAGCTCATAGGTGGTGAGCTCGCTGTCCCGGATAACCCAGTTGGGAACGATCGAGAACCCGCTCTCAACAGTTGCCATGACGGGATTCCTTCCTGTCGAGGCTGTACTTGATGGCCTGATCGACCCCGAAGGGCGGAGGACCCAAACGCTCAGACGTACGGATTGGAACGGCGAGGGTGGCGAGCGTCACGTTCCACGCGTCTGAGCGGTCCCGCCGTGCCCACCGATTGCAACGGGCACAGCGGGACGGCAACGTCTGGCGCTTGATGCTGCGGTTCACGCGACCTGCCACTTGTTGAGTCGTTCAGCAACCTCTGCGGCAGCCTCAAGCGCTCGGGCGAACTCGCGCGCGTCGCCGCCGGAATAGTCCGAGTACTCGAACCCGTTGAGCCGCCACTCTCCGAGGTGCTCCTCGAAGCTGATGTACAGGCCGAACTGCACCATTGCGGCCGTACGAGACACTTCGCAGAGGTGGTCGCCCTCGGGGAACCACTCGCCCGTGTGGACGCAGCCCGGACGGTTGCACCTGACAGCCGATCGAGACCTCATCAGACGAATGTGGAGAGCTTCGTCGCCATCGAGGCTGGTTCGGTCCCAGTCAGCAAGCCCCCGCGGCGCGGTGAAGTTCCCGGCTTGAACGCGCCCGATCGCGCGCGCGACGTTCATGTCGCCACCCCAACCTCGGGTTCGGCCGACAATCGTCTTCCGCGCCGGCACTATCCACAAAGCCACGGTCGGGAAGATCCAGAGACGGCGTTCCTCATCGAGATAAGGACCTTCTTGTCCACGATCGAGATCCAGACCACGCATTTCTGGTCGGTAATTGGAGATGTCTTTCGCAATATCACTCACCGCGGGAAACGTCTCCGATATCACTCTCGTCGTCATCACGCAACCTCCCCTGGCGTGAAGTGCGCATCGAGTGCGTCGGCGAGTGCATCGGGCCCGTGCTCGTTCAGGAATTCGCTCAGCGCGGCGACTAGCCGGTTGGCGATAGCGGTGAGGAGCGGATCACCGACATAGTCAGGGTCCTCGGCGTAGTTCGTGACAACGACACGACTCCCGTCGACCGCGACGATCGGCGCGCCCGAGAAGTCGCCAACGTCGAAGGTCCGCACTTTTGTGTCGTCAGCCATGTCGATCCAGGCGAACCTCAATGGCACGGCCGCCGGTACCGAGTCTCGGATGCTCCGGGCGAGCCCTTTGGACGGGTCGGCCCCATTGAGTCGTGCCGCAAGTTCCATCGCCTGACCGATCGCGGCATGGCCCGCGCGGGCCTGGTCGACGGACAGGGAGTTCCACGCAGCGACGCTCACGTCCCATGTGCCTGTCGACTCGTTGTAGTCGACGTCCACGCTGGAATCGATCATGTGGGGCGTGGGTTCTGCCTGGCAGACGTGCTCCTGCAGCATGAACGATTCCTGGGGCGCCCACTCGCCCAGGCGCACGCAGGCTGCACGTTCGCACACGAACGCGGGTCCCCATTCGCTCACTGTCGTCGACCAGGCCTCGTCCTCGAAGCACCAGCCATCGAAGTTTGCTGTCCCCGCGATGAGTTCGGCGACGTGTTTCATCGCGTCCTTGCGGTTGGCCTCGAGCGACACGCCCCAGTCGTTCGCGAGAACGTAGGCCGTCACGACGATGCGGCGTTCCACGGGCGACACCGCGATGCGGTAGCGGCGGAGCTCGAACGTCTTGGTGCTCGCGAAGAACTCCGGCTTCACCTGCTCGGGTGTCGCGAAGTCGATCCGGAACGTCGCCAGGCCTACCGCGTTCGGCGGGTAGTTCGAATGCTCCGTGACCGGGTTCTCCACATCGATACCCTGCTCGTGCGACGCCCGTATCGCGGCGTCGAGGACGGTCAAGCCGCTGACTGCGTTAGCGACGATGGTCGGATCCAGGCCACACTCACGTACGAGGACGTCCTCGGCGACACCATGTACGAAGTGGGCCACTCGGACCGCTTGCGCAAGTTCGAGAAGTTCGGTGTCGCCAACATTGTCGGCGCCGGTCCCGGCGGTGGCGCGCACCCGTTCAAGTGCCTCCAACACCTCGGTGCTGTTAATGTGGTTGTTGATAGCATTCACTTGTTCAGTCCTTCCAAAGATGTGCTGAATAATGTGCCCCGCGCCGAGCTGCTACTCGACGCGGGGCATCGCCGTTACTGGGCACGGCGACATGCCCGTCTTGATGGGGCCGTAGGCGAATCTGGCCCCGGTTTCTATCGAGTCGATCGCGTCGAGAACGAGCTGCTCGCGGGCACGAAGCGCGGTGAAATGCGCCCCGACCCCGCCGACCCACGTCGGGAAGATGTAGCCCGGCTTCCGGTACTTCGCAAAGATAAACTTCGTTTCGGCGATCGCGAGATCCCACAGGGCAACGCGCTGCGACCGCGACAGTTCTCCAAGCGATCCTATTTCGAGATGGACATCGACATACACACCGGACCCTTCGAGCGTGATCGACGAGCCCGCCCGCGAACGGGCTCTCCGCCGACGCCTCATGAGGTTTCAACCGGATAGAGGCGCGGTCGGCGGTGCGCCTCCCACTCCGCTTTCCACGCGGCGAAGTCACCGTGTATCCGCGGGTAGAAGTCCGACACGAACTCGCTAGGAATCTCCACGGTCACCTTCACCGGAGAGCCATCCTCGAAGTGAGTCAGGTCATCGTCATGCAGAGCAACGGCCTCGTCGATCTCCCAGAACGCCGCGTCGAGCAGATCGTGCGCGTCCTCGAGATCATCACCGGAAACCAGCATGTTGTGAGCGACGTCGAGCTTCTCCTTCAGCAGAAGCCGCGCCTGCTTCGGACCATCCAGTGCAGACATCGTGCTCATCGGCTGATCGCCTGCGGCAGCGCGAGCGTCCCGTTCTGCTCGATGTACCGGACGACGCGCTCGAACGCGTACGTCTTTCCGACCGGCGTGAGCTTGCCTGTGGCGAAGTTGTGCCCCGAGCCGGCCGTGCCCTTCTCCGTCACAGCGAGGCCTCGCCTAATCGCGTCCACGGTGGCGGTGCCCGCGTCCGATCGCTCGCCCCTCACGAACAAGCCAAGCTTCTTCGACAAGAACAAGAACACCTCGCGCTGCAGCACCCGGTAACCGGCGGACTGCGCCCAGGCGATCACCTCGCGGGCGAAGTCCTGACGGGTGGTCTTGTTGTGCCCGGCCTGGTACGTGAGCGCCTGCTGCACGAGCGGATGTTGCTGTTCGAGCTGCTCGTGCGCAGCGACCAGTTCCTCCGCCGTCGCCGTGAGCTGCTTCGCCATCGCGAGCACTCCCTGCGGCGTCGAGAGGTCCGGCTGCTGCGCCCTGTGACGCTTCTCCACCTCGATGAAGTACTCGCGGGCCTGCTTCCCCAACGGCGTCCGCTGGATCATGCACAACTCCTTCGCCATGTCCAGCGTCACGACGTGATCCGTGCTCGGGCGACCCCCGAGGGGGTTTTCGTCACTTTTGACGATTACCTCGTAGTCGCGGCCCTCGGTGAAGCCGTAGTCGAGCATGCGCTGCATCCAGCGGGCGTACTCGGTGCCGATGTCGAGGAACGAGTGGAGCGCGCGGCCAGAGACGGCTTGCTCACCCCGCCCGTCGCTGACAATCGGCACGAGCGGGGCGGTGGTCATCATCGCGTTCGTCTGGGACACTAGAAATCTCCGTCCTCTTCGTATGGGTTGGGTTCGGATCGCGACCCTCGCCCTTGCTGTTGGCGCAGCAGGGATCAGCGGGGGTCGATTCGTTTTCGAGATGGCTTTCGAGCAGGTAGGCGACTAGCGCTGCACCGAGCAACAGCATCGCCAGCAGGGCGAAACTCGATGCCGGGGTCACGCCGCAGCGCCCCGACGGCTCTCACGAGCGACGTTGGCCAGAGCGGTCGTTGCGGTCGGATCCGCGTGACCGAACAGGTGCTGCAGGTCTGCACGTCCGGCGACATGGCGGTGCTCTTCGAGGCTCAGCACGATGCGGGTTGCGACGAACAGGCGAACAGGAGTGCCCGGGATGGCGGTGCGGGCGTACTTCCTCGACATGCGGTGCACCCATGACTTCGAGCGCGTGATTCCTGCGGATTCGAGGAACGCTCGAATCTCCTCTCGGAGGCTAGGTGCCCCGACCTCAAGGTCAGGGGTGGCTGTGGTCTCGGCGATCGCCGTCATGGCTACCCCGCGTCGCCGGTGATCGTCCGTTCGCTTGCCTCGATCCACGCAACCACATCCGATTCTCTGTAGAGGATCGTCCGAGGCGTCGGCGAGAGCCACTTCGGCGCAAGGCCCTTGTATCGGCGCTGGGCCAAGTTCCCCTTAGTTAGCCCGGGAAAACGGTCGCAAACCTGTTCAGGTGTGAGGTACACGGGCAACGCGCCGTGGTCCACACCGTCGAGCGACGCGAGACTTGTGCTTGTCATGGCGATCCTCCTGTGGGTCCGGGTCCCACAGAACCGGCTGTTCTGTGGTGGTGACCACCATACACAAAATGCACCGTATTGTGGGAGTGTGAGTGAAACTCCGACCCTCAGACTCGGCGCGAACATCGCGCGCTACCGGAAGCTGGCTGGAATCAGCGCTCAGGCGTTGGCTGATGCGGCGAAGAACGGGCTCAGCAGATCGCAGATCGCTGACTTGGAGAACGGTCGCAAGAAGGACCTGTCCGTTCTGCAGCTGCTGGCTGTGGCACGAGTGTTAGGCGTCCCGCCGGTTGCGCTCCTGGCTGACTTGTTTGATCCGGGCGCAGACGCGGGCCCACACCCCATGACGCGTACGGTCTCCAACTACAACTTCTCGACCGCATCGTTGGAGAGTCGCGTCGAGGAGGAGTTCGATCAAAATCGGCTACGCCTATGGGTCTCAGGCTCGTTGGAGCCTTCGCCCCAACCGATCAAGGACCCAGCGCCCAAAGCCGCATACGGCGCTCTACGCGACATCGACCTCTACATGAGGATCTACATGGAGTGGAAGATGGCGGGTGATCACCTCCACCGTCATCGACGAGACGGGCGGCAAGTCGACGCAGCCGTTTTCGAGAAGGAGATGGGTCAGAGCCCCGAAGACTACGAGTCACATCTGGTGGAACGGCTGCGTCAGGCGACCCAAGGCCTGAAGTTCGCCATCTCTCGGCTTTCGGAAGACGGCGTCCACCTGCCAACTGCGCTGTCGCGGATACGAGAGAGGCTCCAGGCGCTCGGGGTGGCGGACGAAATTCCAATTAACGAAGTTGAGATCAATGGCGACGATTGAGGCCTACGAGACGAAGAGCGGCACTCGGTACAGGGTCAGGTACAGGACCCCGGACCATCGACAGACGGATAAGCGGGGCTTTAAGACGAAGCGTGATGCCGGCGCGTTCGCGGCGTCGGTCGAGGTAGCAAAACTCAAGGGCGAGTATGTCGCGCCATCAGCCGGGCGGGTGACGGTCTCGGAGCTGGCTCCACGGTGGCTCGCAAGCAAAGGGACACTGAAGCCGTCCAGCCGAGCGTCGACCGAGACGGCATGGCGCGTGCATGTACAACCGCGCTGGGGGTCGACGCACGTCTCCAAGGTGACGCACACGGCCGTGCAGCTCTGGGTTTCCGAGCTGGCGAAGACGAAGTCGCCGTCGCTCGTGCGCCGAGTGCACGTCGTGCTCGCGAGCATCCTCGACATCGCCGTGCACGATCGCCTCGTGCCGGCGAACCGCGCACGGGGCGTGACGCTCCCCCGGCGCCGCCAATCGCATCGGCCATACCTGAGCATCCGCGAGGTCGAGACGGTCGCCGAGCACTCGGGTGAGCACGCCGACCTCGTGCGCGTGCTCGCCTACGTCGGGCTGCGCTGGTCGGAGGCGATCGCGCTACGCGGTCGACACGTCGACGTGCAACGGCAGCGGATCGCCGTCGTCGAGAACGCCGTACAGACCGGACAACGCATCGACGTAGGCACACCCAAGGGACACGAGCAACGTTCGGTACCGATCCCCCGGTTCCTCATCGACGAGCTCGAAGCGCGGATCGACGGCCCAGAGGATCTCCTGTTCGGCGAGGGCAAGACGGGCTACCCCATGAGGCCCGACAGCAAGCGGGGGTGGTTCGTCGCCGCTGTGAAACGTGCACAAGCGACGCACCGGACGATGCCGACAGTCACGCTGCACGATCTGCGGCACTCCGCGGCATCGATCGCAGTGTCGGCCGGCGCGAACGTGAAGGCCGTGCAACGGATGCTCGGGCACTCGTCGGCCGCGATGACGCTTGATGTGTACGCCGACTTGTTCGACGCCGACCTCGACACGGTGGCGGCGAACATCGACGCTGCGCGCGCCGTGGAGTGTGGGCAAAATGTGGGCACGGGCACGCCAGGCACGAAGGCCGATGCCCCGACTTCCCCGTAAATCCCGGCGAGAGGGGGCGAAGAAGAGCACCGCCCCGGGGGAACACGGCATCCCCGGGGCGGCGCAGCAGATGTGTCGACGCTGACGAAGTCGGTCGCGTCACGCGGTCAGGGGCGGGTGAATCCCGCGTCCCGCGCGTGTCGCAAGAGCTCAAGTATCACACCGAAATGCCCGTTTGGAAAAGCTGAGAGCGAACACCGGGCGGCGGCTACTGCGTCAGAGCGCGCGCGTATGCCTTGAGGTCGAACTCCGGGTCGCGGGCCTGCTCCATCGTGATGGTTGCCCCGTGCTCGAGGAGCTTGCGGCTGGCGACGTGGTCGGCGGGCCGGTTGACCGATTCGACGGCGACGAGGCGTTCGTCGCGGAACAGGAACTGGCTGAACTTGCCGGTCTCCCGGTCGCCGCGTTCGATGACGATGTCGGCGGGATCGGCGAGGCCCGCGATCTGGAGTTTGGCGGGGCCCTGGTTCGACCAGAACCACGGCGCGACGTCGTACTCGGTCGGGTCGCCCGCGACGGTCTTCGCAACCGTCTTCGCCATGTCCGTCGCGTTCTGCACCGACTCGAGCCGCAGGGGGGCTCCGGCGCGCTTCGAGGGAAACACCGCGACGTCGCCGATCGCGTAGACATGCGGGACCGTGCTGCGCAGATACTCGTCGACGAGGATGCCCCGGTCGTATCCGAGTCCGGCGCCCTCGGCGAGTGCCTCATCCGTGACCACACCGAGGCCCACGACGGCGAAGTCGCACGGGTAGTGCGCACCCGACGTGCCGACGACGCCGGCCACGCGGCCGTTCGCGCCGACGAAGCGGTCGAGGCCCTCGTTGAAGCGCAGCGTGACCCCGAGCCCCTCGTGCACCCGGACGAAGTGCTCCGACATCGACGGCGTCAGTACCCGCTGCATCGGTCGCTGCGCGAAGTCGATCACCGTGACCTCGAGGCCCCGCTTGGCGGCGACGGCGGCGAACTCGAGCCCGATGAACCCGGCGCCCACCACGACGACGCGGCCATGACCGGCGTCGAGCTGGGCGCGAAGCGTTGCGGCGTCATCAACCGTGCGCAGGTACTCGACGCCTGCGAGGCCGACGCCCTCGCACGAGGCGCGGCGCGCATCCGCACCCACCGCGACGATCACGTCGTCGTACGCGAGCTGCTCGCCGTCCGCGAGCCGCACAAGACGGGTGTCCGCATCGATGCCGGTGACGTCGGCGCCCGTGCGAAGCTCGATGCCGTGCTGCGCGTAGAACGCCTCGCCGCGCATGGGCAGCGGCGCGGGTTCGCCCGCGGCCTTCATGTAGTCCTTCGACAGCGGCGGCCGCTGATACGGCAGATGCGGCGTCTTCTCGAGCAGCGTGATCGCACCCTCGTAGCCTTCGGTCCGCAGCGACTCCGCCGCCTGCACGCCCGCGTGCCCGGCACCGATGATGACGACACCCATCGCCCGGCCGGCCTAGACCTGGTGTTCTGCGACGTCGACCTCGATTGCGTCGAAGTCGCGACCCGCGATCAGCTGGCAGCCGAGCCGCGAGTTCTCCTGCCGCTCGTCGACCGTGCAGTCGAGCATCTCGTCCTCGTCCTCCGAGACCTCCGGCAGGTCGGCGTCATTGCGCACCTTGACGTGACACGTCGCGCACATCGCCTGCCCGCCGCACTCGCCGACGATGCCGGAAACGCTGTTCGCCAGGGCCGCGCGCATCACCGACGTGCCCTCGGCGACCTCGACGGTGTCGATCGCACCGTCCGGGTGGAAATACGTGATCTTCGGCATCGCTGCTCCTTCTGCTGAACACGTGCGGTTCAGCGCCAACTCAATGGTGTCCCGCGGCACACTAACGTCGACACCGCTGTCACGCCCACGAGTGTGCCGTGAACCATTCCCCGGCGAAAGCGGATTCTTGCGAGCAAAATGCCCGAGTTTGACGGGGAAGGCGTGCCGTCTGCGCGTCCGAGCTCGAGACGCCCCGTTCGGACGGGTTGCGTGTCCCTATGCGGTCAGCACATCGGAGGCGCGCTCGCCGATCATGATCGACGGGGCGTTGGTGTTGCCGCTCGGCACGCTCGGCATGATCGAGGCGTCGGCGATGCGAAGGCCCTCGATGCCGGCGTTGAGCTCGAATGTCGACGGGTTGACGACCGAGTGCTCGTCGGTGCCCATGCGGCAGGTACCGACCTGGTGGTGGTAGGTCGTGACCTCCTGCCGCATGTGACGGTCGAGTGCCGCATCGTCGAGGTCGACCGGGTTCGGCAGCACGAGCCGCGCTCCCCACTCATCGACGAGCGCCGGCTGCGATCCCACCTCGAGCATCTGCCGCATCGAGGCGCGAAGGCTCTTGACGTCCTCCGACCGCTCGAGGGTGTGCGGGTCCATGAGCACGAGGTCGGAAGGGTCGTTCGAGGCGAGGCGGTACGTCCCGCGCGACTCGGGCCGCACGAGGCCCGCGTGCAGCGTGAAGCAGGTGCCCGTGACGCCCTCCGGCGGCGGCACCATGGGGACCGAGAAGATGATCGGCTGCGTGTCGGGCACGTCGAGCCCCGCCCGGAACGTCGTGAAGGAGTGCAGCTGCGCGACGGGCTCGTTCTCCGTGCGCGCGGGGATCTGCCTGGCGGTCGTCTCGTAGACGAACGGGACGAGCACGTGATCGTGGAGGTTCTCGCCGACGCCCGGCACGTCGGCGACGACGTCGACGCCGACCTCCGCGAGGTGCGCGGCTGGGCCGACGCCGGACAGCATCAAGATGCGCGGGGTGTCGAGCGCGCCGGCGCTCAGCACGACCTGGTCGGCCCGCAGCTCTTCGAGCCGACCGTCGACCTCGATGACGACCCCGACGGCCCTGCCGTTCTCGATGATCACGCGGTGCGTCCACGCGGCCGTGCGCACCGTGAGGCGTTCATGGTCGATCACCGGATGCAGGTACGCGCGATACGACGAGAGGCGTCGGCCACCTCGGGTCGTCAGCTGCATCCACGCGACGCCCTCGATCGACTCGCCGTTGTAGTCCGGGTTCGCCGGCACGCCGGCCTGCACGTAGGCCTCGTGGATCGACTCGAAGATCGGGTTGCGCTCGTAGTCGAGCGTGACGTCGAGCGGGCCGCCGGCGCCCCGCAGCTCGCTCTCGCCGCCGGAGAAGTTCTCGATGCGCTTGAAGACGGGCAGCACGTCGTCCCATGCCCAGCCGGTCGCGCCCTCGCGCGCCCACCGGTCGTAGTCGCCGTGCGCGCCGCGCACGTAGATCGAGGCGTTGAGCGAGTGCGAACCGCCGAGCACCTTGCCGCGGGGCCAGTGGATCCGCCGGCCGCCGAGGTGCTCCTGCGGCGTCGTGTAGTAGCCCCAGTCATCCGGCGTCAACCAGAGCTCACCGGCTCGACCGATGTCGCTGATCGTGGACTTGTCGTCGCTCCCGCCGGCTTCGACGAGCGTGACGCTCGCGCCCGCGTCGAGCAGCCGCCGCGTGATGACCGATCCGGCCGACCCGGCCCCGACCACGATGAAGTCCGACATGCACTCTCTCCTTTGATGAAGTGATCCAGTCCCTCGAGTCTGCCCGTCGGCCGCTGCGAGGCTCCACCGATTCCTTGCCGTTCCCGGCACGGGTTTCGGACGGGCGTGCACATCATCTGCACGACGTTCTGGTCGCGCGGTGAAACTTGACCAGCGCGAGAAACACCCGCGCGACATCGCCGCGTGCGCCCGCCAGGCGCACACCCCGAGAAAGGACGGCACAGTGGCCGATACGACGCACACGCACGGCAAGCGCGTCACGCGCATCACCGAGGCAACGCATCCGCTCGACATGCTCACCGCCGATGAGATCGCGCGCGGCCGCGCGGTCCTCGAGCGCGAGGGCAAGCTCTCCGAGCGCTCGCTGTTCCCCACCGTGATGCTGGTCGAGCCCGACAAGGATGCCGTGCGCGCGTTCACGCCGGGCGATGCGCTCGAACGCCGAGTGCTCTTCGTCGTGCTCGAGGCCGACACGGGGGTCTCGACCGAGTACGTCGTCGCACTGCAGGACGACGCCATCGTCGACGAGCGCGTCGTGCCGAGCGACACCTTCCCCTACGGTCAGCCGCCGTACACGCTCGAAGAGTTCATGGTCGTCGAAGACATCGTCAAGGCGAGCCCCGAGTGGCAGACCGCGATGCGGCGCCGCGGGCTCGAGGACCGCATGGACCTCGCCTACTGCACGCCGCTCGCGCCCGGCTACTTCGGGTACGAGGACGAGATCGGTCGCCGAATGGTCCGCTCGCTCACGTTCCTTCGCGACTTCGACCACGACAACGCCTGGGCACACCCGGTGGAGGGACTCCTCGCGACCGTCAACCTCACGACGGGCGAGGTCGTTTCGCTGCAGGACGAGGGCGACGTGCCGACGGCCGCCCCGTCGGCGAACTACGACGCCGAGTCGATCGGCGAGGTGCGGAAGAGCCTGAAGCCCATCGAGATCACTCAGCCCGAGGGCCCGAGCTTCTCGGTCGACGGCGGCGAGGTCGAGTGGCAGAACTGGAAGTTCCGCGTCGGCTTCAACAGCCGCGAGGGCCTCGTGCTCAATCAGCTGACCTTCACGGACGGCGACGACGAGCGCCCCGTGCTGTACCGCGGCTCGGTGCCCGAGATGGTCGTGCCCTACGGCGACACCTCGCGCAACCGCTACTGGATCAGCTACTTCGACGCCGGCGAGTACCACCTCGGCAAGAACGCCAACTCGCTCGCCCTCGGTTGCGACTGCCTCGGCGTGATCCACTACTTCGACGGCGTCGTCGCCGACGACCACGGCCGCCCGGCGGTGATCCCCCAGGTCGTCTGCATGCACGAGGAGGACGCCGGCGTGCTGTGGAAGCACACGGAGATGGGGTACAAGCCCGACGTGCGCCGCCAGCGACGCCTCGTGATCTCGTACTTCGCGACGGTCGGCAACTATGACTACGGCTTCTACTGGTACCTCTACCTCGACGGCTCGATCGAGGTCGAGGCGAAAGCGACCGGCCTCGTGTTCACGGGCTCCGGCGAGCCGGGGGCCGAGGATCCGCACCGCCTCGAGATCTCACCGGGGCTGTTCGCGCCCGTGCACCAGCACCTCTTCTGCGCGCGCCTCGACGTCGAGATCGACGGGCCGGACAACTTCGTCGACGAGGTCGACGTCGTCGGCATCCCCAAGGGCGATCGCAACCCGTACGGCAACGCGTTCACGTGGGAGCGGCGCCGCATCGAGACCGAGGGCGGGCGCCTCGCGGACGGCCTCAAGGGCCGCACCTGGCACATCGGGTCGGCGACGCGCACCAACTACGTCGGCAAGCCCACCGAGTATCAGCTCATCCCCGAGGGGCTGCCGGTGCTCATGGCCGACCCCGACTCGACCGTGCACGCCCGCGCGAACTTCGCTGCCAAGCACACGTGGGTGTCGAAGTACGAGCCGGGCGAGCTGTGGCCGGCGGGCGACTACCCGAACCAGCACGCGGGCGGCGCGGGCCTGCCCGCCTACACCGAGGCCGGTGAGTCGGTCGACGGCGGCGACATCGTGCTCTGGCATGTGTTCGGCCCGACCCACCTGCCGCGCACCGAGGACTGGCCGATCATGCCGGTCGACGTCTACCGCTTCAAGCTCAAGCCCAACGGCTTCTTCGACCGCAATCCCGCGCTCGACATCCCCGACTGGTCTGCCGCGCCTGCCGGCGACTCGTGCTGCCACGCCCAGGGCGACGACGAGGGCGACGACGAGGGCGGCCGCCTCCCGGTGTTCGGCGTTCGTACGAGCTAGCCCGGCGCAACAATGGGGCGGATCGGATGCTCGTGGGCCCCACGGGCATCCGATCCGCCCCTTCGCCGGTGGGGCTCCCGGGCGGCTCGGCCGCGCGGTGAGTAGAGTGGGGAGACCGCCGATCGCGCGGCCCTCCCCCGCGACGCGCGCCCGATATGACGACGACACCTCACGCGGCCGCCCCCGCCACCGAACCGATCCAGCTGGATGCGCTCCCACTGGACCTGGCGGAGTATCGCGCGGCCGTCTCGGCGTCGTTCGTGCCATTGCGCGTGACGACCGAAATGGGGCCGGAGTTCCGCGGCAGCGTCACGCAGGCCTCGGTCGGCGAGGTGACGTTCACCGACGTGCGCGCGGGCGCGCACCTCGTCGAGCGCACGCCCGAGCTGATCGCAGCGGCGAGCCGGCACTTCTTCAAGATCAGCCTCCAGCTCGAGGGTGACTCGTGGCTCGAGCAGGGCGGGCGCCGCGATGAACTCCACCCCGGCGACCTCGCGATCTATGACACGGCAACGCCCTACCGGCTCGGGTTCGAGTCGCCGACCCGCGTCATGGTCGTGCAGCTGCCGCACGAGAAGTTCGATATTCCTCGCGACCTGGTGCGGCAGATGACGGCCGTGCGGCTCGACGGCAATGAGGGGCTCGGTCGGGTCGTGTCGCCGTTTCTCGCGACACTCGGCGCCAACATCGAGCAGCTACAGGGCCCCGCGGGCATACGACTGGCGCAGAACGCGATCGACCTGCTGCAGACGCTCTTCGCGCACCAGCTCGACGTGGCGCGTTTGGCCGCAGACCCGCATCGGGCACGCATTCAGCGCATCCGCGACTACATCGACGAACACCTCGACGACCCGACGTTGTCGCCGTCGACGATCGCGGCCGCGAACTTCATCTCGACGCGTCACCTGCACGCGCTCTTCCAGGAGCAGGGCTCGACCGTTTCGACCTATGTCCGCTCGCGACGGCTCGAGCGCTGCTATCTGAGCCTGACGAGCCCCGGCGACCGCGACGCCTCGATCGCCGCCGTCGGTCAGCGCTGGGGCTTCGCCGACGCCGCGCACTTCAGCCGCGTCTTCAAGGCCGCATACGGCGAGAGCCCGAAGGTGGTGCGGGCGCGGGCGTTCTCGGGGCGGTAGCGCGGGGCGGACCTCCGACCACCTTCCGACGCCGCGACTGCACCTCGGGACTGGTGTCCGGGGGCGGTCAGCGACGTGCGAGAGCGTATTTGAGGGCGACGAGCAGCGTCAAGGGTCCGTCATCACGACCACTGCGCCGGTCATGCCGGCGCCATGGCGGCCAGGCGCCTCGCGTTCGCCGCCGCGAGCCGCACACGCAGCACGTGCGTCACCCGGCTCAGGCCGATCGCGGCGATGAGCGCGACACCGCTCGCGACGGCTTGCCAGAACGTGGTCACGCCGAGCAAGACAAGTCCGTTGTTGAGCACGCCGTAGAAGAGCACGCCGACGAGCACACCGAACATCGACCCCTCGCCGCCCGTCAGCGCCACGCCGCCGAGCAGCACCGCCGTCAGCACCACGAGTTCGAAGCCACCGCCGATCTGCCCGGCCGGGGCGCTGTTGAGGCGCGCGACGACGATCGTGCCGGCGAAGGCCGCAGCCGCTCCGGAGACGATGAAGAGCACGAACGGGATGCGCTTCACGGCGACGCCCGAGAGGTACGCGGCCTCGCGGTTCACGCCGATCGCGTAGACGTGGCGACCGGTCGGGGTGAGCGTCAGGAAGACGCCCGCGACGATGATGATGAGCGCGGCGATCCACACCGACAGCGGCACGCCCGCGATGGTGCCGATGCCGAGGAACCCGAAGCCATCGCCGAAGTTGTTCTTGGGCGTCGGGCTGATGAGCTGGGTCGCCCCTCGCACGGCCGTGAGCGTGCCGAGCGTGGTGATCAGCGAGTTGAGCCCGAAGATCGTCACGACCACGGCGTTGACCGCCCCGACGACGGCTCCCGCGACAACGGCGAGGAGCACGGCGATCGCGGGGTCGCCCTGGCCATTGGCGACGATGAGCGAGGCCACGACGCCGCCGAGGGCGAGCGACGAGCCGACGGAGAGGTCGATGTAACCAGAGATGAGGAGCATCGCGACGGGCACCGCGATGATCGCGATCACGGCGCTGTCCTGCAGGATGCCGCGGACGTTCTGCCACTCGAAGAACGAGCCGGTCACGAGTTGCACGCCGATCACCATCACGATGAGCACGACCAGCAGCGGGGTACGGATCAGGCCCTCGGCCAGTGTCGACAGGAGGCGGTTGTCGGCGTTCATCATCGTCCTTCGGGCAGGTTGAGGATTCGGGTGTCTTTTGCGGTGTCGTGCGCCGCCGAGAGCAGCGCATCCGCCGACGTGTCGGCGATCACGAGCTCGTCGACCACACGGCCGCGCGCGAAGATGAGGCAGCGGTGGCCGAGGTCGATGGCCTCGTCCGGGTCGTTCGTCGCGACGACGACGGCCGCGCCGCGTTCGGCGGCGAGCTGCTTGATCGCGTCGTAGATGTCCTTACGGGCGCCGACGTCGACGCCCTGCGTCGGGTCATCGAGCAGCAGGACCCGTGTCTGCGAGGCGTCGTTCACCCACCGGCCGAGCAGGATCTTCTGCTGATTGCCGCCGCTGAAGCGGCCGGCAGGCAGCTCGGCCGACATGGGCGTGAGGCCGAGCCACGCACCCACCCTGTCGAAGACGGCGCGCTCGGCCTTCAGGGACCGGAACCCTGCGCCGCCGAGCCTGCGCATCGCCACCACGACCGTGTTGTCCTGCGCGGGAAGCGCCCCGAAGAGTCCCTCCCGCGCGCGGTCGCCGGGGACCAGGGCGATGCCGGCGCGAATCGCCGACGAGGGCGACGAGGCCGCCTTCGGCACCCCGTCGACCCGCACCACGCCCGCCGTGCGCGGCATCCTTCCGAAGAGGGTGTTGAAGAAGCGCGTGCGGCCCGATCCGATCAGGCCGTAGCAGACGACGATCTCGCCGGGCTGCACCCGCAGGTCGATCGGGCCGAGTCCTGGGCCCTCGAGGCCCTCGACCTCGAACGCGGGCGCGGCGTCGCTCCTCGGCGGCGCGGGCGGGTCGCTCACGGCACCGTGCCCGTCGCTGATCGCGGCGACCAGCGATTCGCGGGTGATGTCGCTGCCCCTTGCCGTCCACACCGAGCGCCCGTTGCGCATGACGGTCGCGGCGTCGGCGAGCGTGAGCACCTCGCCGAGCAGGTGGGTGACGTACAGGATCGCGATGCCCCGGCCCGCGAGGTCGCGAACGAGCTCGCCCAGGTTCGCGGCCTCGTCGCGCGAGAGCGCCGCCGTCGGTTCATCGAGGATCAGGAGCCGCGCATCCCGCTGCAGTGCCTTCGCGATCTCGACCAGCTGCCGCTGACCTACGGGCAGGGCACCGACCTTCATGTCGGGGTCAATGCCGTGCGCGCCCACCGTGGCGAGGGCCTCGCGGGCACGCTCCCGATGCAGCCCACGGCGGATGAACCCCGCGCGCGTGTGCTCCTGACCGATGAAGAGGTTCTCGGCGACCGTGAGGTTGTCGACCACGCTCAGGTGCTGGTAGATGACGGCGACGCCCGCCGCGATCGACTCGCGGGGCGACAGGCGGTCGTAGCTCTGCCCATCGAGCTCGATCGAGCCCGACGTCGGCGAGACGCCGCCGCCGAGGCACTTGATGAGGGTCGACTTGCCGGCTCCGTTGTGGCCGAGCAGCGCGTGCACCTCGCCGTCGGGGATATCGAGGGTGACGTCGTCGAGCGCGAGGGTCATGCCGTAGCGCTTGGTGAGGTTGGAGACGGATGCTGACATGAGGCTCCGTGGGTCGGTTGCAGCGGGGAGGGATGCGTGGCCCGGCGGCTCACTCGGGGACGGGATACCCGCTCCCCGAGGGAGCCGCCGAAGGAGACGTCGCGAGTGGCGGGCCCGCGACGGGCCGAGCGGCCCTAGCCGCCCTGCTCGGCGATGTAGTCGGGCAGGTTCGGGTCGTCGGCCGTGACGAGCGTGACCGGCAGGTCGACGCTCGGGTCCGACTCACCGGCCGCGAGCGCCAGCGGCACGTCGACGACGTTCGCGACGAGCTCCTCGAGCGAGAAGTACGTCGCGGCACGGAAGAAGTTGCCGGCCTCCATCTGCTGCAGCAGGAACAGGTTGGGGTCCAGGCCGCCGACGTACGTCTGCGGGTCGTCCTCGGCCCGGCCCGCCGCGACGAGCGCCTGGTAGGCCCCCTGCGCGGCGTCGCCGACCGCCGCGAGCACGACGCTCGCATTCGGGTACTGCGCCAGCAGCGATGTCGTCGTCGACAGCCCCTCATCGGGCGTGACGGTCTGCTGCTGCGCGACGATGTTGAGGTCGGGGCCCGCCTCGGCGAGGCCGTCGAGCATGCCCTGCGTGCGCTCCTGGCCGATTTGGCGCTCGGTCTCGGTGAGCAGGATCACCTCGGCGTCGGGCCCGACGTTTTCGATTGCCCATTCCGCGGCGTCCACGCCAAGGTCGTAGCCCGACTGGTAGAAGCTGAACTGCAGCGTCGCGTCCTGGTTCTCCATGTCGCCGCCGTACGTCACCCAGTACTTGCCCGCATCGCGGTACTGCTGGGCGATGCCCTCGAGGCTCGCGGGGTCGACGGGGAACGAGACCACGGCATCCACGTCGCTCGTCAGGTACGAGTTGAGCTGGCTCACCTGCGTCTGCAGGTCGCCCTCGTCGTTGGTGAACACGACCTCGACGCCCTTCTCGGCGGCGCGCTGCTCGATGATGTTGACGATCGCGCCGTACACGGGAAGCGAGGTGAAGGGGTAGTCGAACAGGATCTTGTCGACGGTGCCATCGCCTTCGGCCGTGGTCGAGCCGCCGCCGGCGGCGTCATCGGCGGCCGTGGTGCTGCAGCCGGCTAGCGCCAGGCCGACGACGACCGCCGAGGCGATCGTCGTGAGACGTTTGCTTCGCATGGGGGTTCCTTCGAATCGTGGGGTGGGGTGGGGTGGGTGCGCGTTCAGTCGCGCGAGTAGACCCGCGTGCCGGCGAAGTAGGTCTCGACCGCGTGCGTGTCGATGACGCGCTCGATGTCGACGGCGAACGGATCCTGATTGAGGACGACGAAGTCCGCCGACTTGCCCGGGGTGATCGAACCCGTGAGCTCGCCGATGCCCATGGCGACGGCGCCATTGATGGTGAAGAACTCGACCGCCTCCGCGAGCGTGACGGCCTGCTCCGGCCAGAGCGTGCCGGGCGCGCGGCCGAGCGGGTCGGCGCGCGTGACAAGGCCCTGGATGCCCTCCCAGGGGTTCGGCGAGACGCTGACGGGCCAGTCGGATCCGCCCGCGATGAGCACGCCGAGGTCGGCGAGCTCGCGGTTCGGCTGCATCTGCATCGCCTCGGGGGCGGGTCTGACGGCGGCGATCGCGTCGGGGATGACGCCGGGGAACCAGAGGAAGGGCGAGATGTCGGCGACGACGTCGAGCGCAGCGAGTCGCGGCCGGTCGTCGGGGTGCAGGAACTGGCCGTGGGCGATTTGGTAGATCACGTCGGTGTGCCCCGCCTCGCGCACCTTCTGGATGGCGTCGAGCGCGACGCGCGCCGCGGCGTCTCCCGTGCAGTGAATCTTGGCGCCGAGCCCCTGGGCGGCGGTGCGCAGCAGCCAGTCGGTGAGCTGCTCAGGCGGCATGGTGGTCGTGCCGCAATGGCACGCCCCGTGCTGCTCGTCTTCGAGGTAGGGCTCGATGAACGCGCCAGTGTAGGTGGGGGGCACGCCGTCGAGCGCGACCTTCACGAAGTCGGGCCGGTGGTGGTGCGTGCGGAAGTTCTCGCGCTGCGCGATGAGCTCGTCGCCGACGGGCGTGTTCGCGAACAGGAACACCGACGAGAGCATCGACGACACGACCCACGCGTGCAGTTCGCCGCGATCGTCGAGGTCGCGAAGCGCGCCCATGATCTCGACCGTGGCTGCGGCATCCTGAAACGCCGTGATGCCGTGGGAGTGGAGGATCTCGATGGCGCGGGCGCTCGATTGCCGGTAGCGCTCGGGGGTGCGGTTGATGCTCGCGTCGACGGCTGCCGTGACCGCGAGTGTGGCCGATTCGTAGAGCAGGCCGGTCGGCGCGCCCGTCTCCGGGTCGCGGACGATGCGCCCGCCCTCGGGCTCCGGCGTCGCGGCCGTGATGCCGGCAAGCTCGAGCGCGGCGGTGTTGGCGAAGCGGTTGTGGTGGCTGTCGTCGGTGAGCACGACGGGTCGTCCGCCGGCCGCCTCGTCGATGCGCCGGCGCGCCTCGAGCGTCGAGAAGTCGTCGATGAGCGTGCTGCCGAAGGCTTCGCCGATGACCCATTCGCCGGGCCCGAGTCCCTCGGCGCGCTCGCGCACGGCCTCGACGACCTCGTCGAAGCTCGCGGTCGGCGGGAACCGCAGTTCGAAGAGGTCGCCCTCGCCCGCCATGAGGTGGTGGTTGTGCACGTCGATGAGCCCCGGCACGATCGCCGCGCCCCCGAGGTCTCGCACCTCGGTGGCGTCGCCGGCGAGGGCGCGGATCTCCTCGTCGCTGCCGACGGCCGTGATGAGCCCGTCCGTGATCGCGAACGCCGTCGCGTGCGGCACGTCGCCATCGACGGTGTGCACAACGGCGTTGACGATGATCTGGTCTGCGGTTGGCATGGGTACCTCCGGATACTTGGCGGTTTGATGCCCGGGGCGGCGGGCGGGGCGGGGCCTGTGGGTCGCCGGGCACGCCTCGTGGCGTGCGCCAGCGTATTTTGAGCGTTAGGTCGGAAACGTTTCGGCGCGTGTCCGTCAGGTTTCGAACGGCTGAGTGCGGGGGGGCCGGGCCGCCCGGTCAGGCGGGGAAGGAGGAGCGGCCGGTGTAGCCGAAGTCGCTGAGCAAGTTCACGCCGTTGATGGCGCGCGCCCGGCGCGACGCCACCGACAACACCGCCCATGCCACGTCATCGACCGTCTGTACGGGGTAGGGAACGTCGTCGAACGAGTCGACGCCGAGCCCGGCGCGAGCGAGGGGCGTGTCCGTGATGGAGGGGCAGACGCTGTTCACGCGGATGCCGAAGTCGTCGAACAGTTCGACCGCGAGCGCTCGGGTGAGCTGCGCGAGCGCGCCCTTGGACGCGTTGTACGCGAGCATGCCGGGGGCCGCGACGAACCCGGAGTCCGATCCGATGAACGTGACGCTCGCGCCGGGCGACCGCCGCAGGTGCGGCAGCGCTCGCTGCACTGCGAGGAATGCTCCGACGACGTTGATGTCGAGCACCCCCCGAAAGCTCTCGGCCGTCACCTCGGCGGCGGGTGCGCCCATCTCCCCGTCGACGCCGGCAGCCGCGACGAGGGCGTCGATGCCGCCGAGCTGCTCGGCGAGGGAGTCGACGGCCGAGCCGATCTCGTGCTCGTCGCGCACGTCCGCGGCCGCCGTGACGACCGCGGCCCCGGCGTCGAGCGTGGCCGCCGCCCGTTCGAGGCGCGCCCGGTCGCGGCCGATGAGGCCGACGGTCGATCCGACCTCGACGAACGCGCGAGCGACGCCGAGGCCGATTCCCGACGACCCGCCGGTCACGACGACGCGCTCCGGCCACGGCCCGGACGAGCTCGGGGAGGGGGGCTGTACAACAGTGGACATGGCTTCTCCAGCGGATGCTTGGGGACACCGGCGCGGCATCGCTGTCGACCGGTGAAGCGAACGTAACGCCGGTATCGGAAACCCTCCACGTCTTTCTTGTATCCAGAACGCGGTTCTGGTTTTCGTTTCGGCGGTATGCTTTTTTGTCCACCCTTCCTGAAGCCAGCGTCATGCTGATTAGCCTGGCGAGACACGGCGCCAGCGCTGCCAGCCGGCGTCCTCTGGCACGCGGAGCGCAGCGGCGCCCGCCCTCCAAGCACGCGAAGGAGCACCATGAACGACCAGCCCAGCCCCGGCGCCGTCCGCGATCTCGACGCCGCCACGGAGCTCGCCCGCCGCGCACTGCCGCTCTTCGGCATCGCACCGGATGCCCGGCTGACGTTCATCAAGCAGCGCGAGAACGTGGTCTTCCGCGTCGACGACGGCGATCGCCCCTACGCACTTCGCGTGCATCGCCACGGCCACCGCTCCCTCGCCCAGATGAGCTGCGAGGTCCGGCACGCCGTGGCCCTGCGCGCCGCCGGCGTGCCGGTGTCGCAGTTCGTCGAGCCCGTCGCGGGCGGTGACGGGACCGTCGCCGACGCCGACGGCACACGGCACCTCATCGATGTGCAGCACTGGGTCGCCGGCGCCGAGCCGTTCGGCGACACACTCGCCGCGTGGCACGGCGAGCCCGGCCCCTCCCCGGAGCGATTCCACGCGCTCGGTGAGATCGTGGGCGGCATGCACGCCGCGTCGCGGCAGATAGGCCGCATCCCCGGGTTCGAGCGCGACGCGTGGCACGAAGACGGCCTCGCCGGCGCGACCCCCGTCTGGGGCGACGCGACGCGGCTGGCGACCCGGGCCGACGATCGCCAGGTGCTGGCTGAGGCGATCTCGGGGATTCGCCGCGAACTCGCCGCGCTGGGCCGCGACGACGACGTGTACGGCGTCATTCACGCCGACACGACACCGGAGAACGTGCTCGTCGACGGCGACGAGATCACGCTCATCGACTTCGACGACTTCGGCGAAGGGTACTGGCTGTTCGACCTCGCCACCATGCTGTTCTGGTACGTCCGCCACCCCGAGTACCCCGCCTTCCGGAAGGCGTTGCTCGAGGGCTACACCGCGCAGGTCGAGACGCCGACGCGCGCGCTCGACGCGCTCGACACGCTCATCCTCGCGAGGGCGACGACCTACCTTGGCTGGGCAGCCGACCGCCCGGGCGACGAGACCAGCGAGTTCCTCGAGGCCGAGGTGCTTCCCGTGGTCGTCGAGCTCGCCCGCAGCTATCTTGATCGGAGCGGTGCGGACGCCGCGGCGCCGGATGCGGACGCTGCGCTGCTCGAGCGGCGCGGCGCGACCATCGGCCCCTACTCGCCGCTCTTCTACAACCGCCCACTGCACTTCGTCTCGGGCGACGGCGTCTGGCTCACCGACGTGCACGGCGAACGCTACCTCGACGCCTACAACAACGTACCGAGCGTCGGCCACGCCAACCCGCGGGTCGCCGACGCCATCTCGGCCCAACTGCACAAGCTCAACGTGCACACGCGGTACCTGAGCGAGCCCATCGTCGACTACGCCGAGGCCCTGCTCGGCACGTTCGGCGAGACCCTCGACCGCGTCTACTTCACCAACAGCGGCTCGGAGTCGAACGAGCTCGCTCTGCGCATCGCCCGCCACCGGACCGGTGCCACGGGCATCCTCGTCACCGATTTCAGCTACCACGGCAACACGATCTCGCTCGCGCAGCTCACGACAGGGCTCGAGGTGTCGGAGCCGTTCGGCGAGCACGTCCGCACGCTCCACGTGCCCGACCTCGACACGCCCACGGCGGGCGACGACGAGACGCTGCTCGCTGAGGCGCTTGCCGGGGCCGACACCGCGATCGCCGAGCTGCAGGCCGCCGGCCACGGCGTCTGCGCGCTGCTGATCGACTCGTCGTTCTCCACGGAGGGGCTCCCCCGCCTCCCCGAGGGATACCTCGAGGGGCTCGTCGCTCGCGTGCGCGCCGCCGGCGGCCTCATCATCGCCGATGAGGTGCAGGCGGGGCTCGGCCGGCTCGGCGACGACTGGTGGGGCCACGACGCAGTCGGCATCACCCCGGACTTCGCGACCCTCGGCAAGCCGCTCGGCAACGGCTTCCCCATCGGCGGCGTCGTCACGACCGCCGAGCTGCTCGAGTCGTTCAGCCCGTCGAACATGTACTTCAACACGTTCGCGGGCACGCCCGCCGCTGCGGCGGCCGGGCACAGCACGCTGCTCGAGGTGGAGGAGCGCGGTCTCGTCGGGAAGGCGGGCGACCTCGGCCGCTACGTGGGCGACCGCCTCGGCGACCTCGCATCGCGCCACGACCGCGTGCTCGCGTCGAAGGGCCGCGGCCTGTTCTTCGGGCTGTCGCTGGTCGACGCCGAGGGGCGACCAGACGGCGCCCTCGCCAAGGAGGTCGTCGAGTCGCTCGTGCGCGAACGCATCCTCATCAGCAAGATCGGGCCGTTCGATAGCGTGCTCAAGATCAGGCCGCCGCTCGTCATCGAACGCCCGGAGCTCGACACGGTCATCGACGCGCTCGATCGCGCACTCACGACGTCGGCAGCAGCCGGCGGCCGCTGAGAACTCTCGACTCGGCATCCCCATGGACCCGAACGAGCATTCCGCTGCCGATCCGCCAGACGGCGCGTCGGCAGACGGGGCCGAGGGTGGCGAGACGCCCCAGTACTCCCCGGACAGCGAGCTGACGCTTCGCGAGCGACAGCGTCGACGCGCTCGCGCCGACCTCGTGCGCGCGACGACCGAGGTCATCGAGCACCACGGTCTCGATGGCGCCACAATCGAGCGCATCACGCGACGCGCGGGCACATCGCGTGCGACGCTCTACGCCCACTTCCCTGGCGGGCGCACCGAGCTGATCGAGGCGACCTACCGGGCGATCGGGCGCGAGATCATCGCCAACGCCGAGCGCGACGCGGCCATGCACGACGACTGGATCGATCGGGTGTGCGCCTACCAGCGCTCGATGCTGCGCCTCGCGAAGCGACGCTCGCTCAGCGTCTTCTACAACATCGACGGGCCGCACCTGTTCTCGCTCGGGCGTCGCCGCGGCAGCGGCTCGCAGCGCTCGCTCGAAGCCTTCGTCGAGATCCTCACGCGGGCGGAGAACGAGGGCCGGATCGTGACCGGCCTCGATATCCCGGGCCTCGCCGCCCTCCTGGTCGGCGCAATCCGCGAGACGGGCATCGACGCCACCCGATCGCCGGGCAGCACCGACGGTCACACGAGGGCCTTCCGTCAGCTGCTCGAGGCCATCTCCACGCCGGTCTGATGACCGGACCGGCGCCGCAGCAGTGCGGCAGCGGCCAGACCGACCCCGTAGTCGAGCGCCGCGAGCGCGAACATGACCAGGAGGCCGGCGGTGTCGGCGCCGCCGGCGTCCGCCGCCGTGCCGTCAACGAGGCCCGCGCCTGCCGGGGCGGCACCGTGGAGATGGCTTCCGTGGCCATCGGCGATGCAGAGCAGCAGGTGGGCGCTCGCGACGATGGCGCTCGTCACCACGAGCATGCGGAGCACCGAATCGGATGGCCGGCCGAGCACCGAGATCACGCAGGGCACGCAGATCGCCGCGAGCGCGAGCATGCTCAGCCCCATGGCGCCACCGAGACCGGCGTCGAAGGCCGCCCACAGGTGCAGGCCCAGCACGGCCGCAGCGGCGAGACCGATGCCGCGCGCGGCGCGCCGGCGGCTCGGTGACAGCGGGGCACCGGACGCGGCCGGGAGAGACGGCGCGACACCGTGCGGCGGCCCGGACGATCTCAACGGCGCGTGGCCGCCCTGGGCGGTTGCACGCTCCCTGAGCGTCATGACGCGCGCCGCCGAATCGCCGACGGCGGCACGCCGAAGCGGGCGCGGAACACTCGACTGAAGTGCGATGCGCACGAGAACCCGTTCGCCTCGGCGATCTCGACCATGCTTCCGCCGAGCGCGGCGGGCAGGAGCAGTTGCTCATAACTGCGCTCAAGACGGCGGTTGCGGATGCAGCTCGAAACGGTCATGCCGTGGGCGCTGAACAGCGCGTGCAGGTGCCGCACCGAGATGAAGTGCGCGGCGGCGATTCTGCCGGGTGAGAGCTCGTGGTCGGCGAGGTTGCGATCGATGTAGTCGACGATACGTTGCAGCAACGCGGAGTGCGCTCCCTCGTGCTCGTCGGCGCACGTCTCTTCGATCAGCGTCGACACGAGACCGGCGGCCGTTCGGGCGAACCGCTGCGCAACGACCTCGCGCAGCCCGGCGGCCTGCCCGGCGAGATTCGCGAGGTAGGGCCCGACCACCGCGCCGGGCCCCGTCTCCCCGCGCCACCGGCGGATGAACGCGCGACGGAGCACGTTCGGCGGCACCGCGAGCGCCGCGCGCGGCACGATGATGACCGCCAGGCGCACGCCCTCGTCGCACGCGATCGAGTACGGGCGGTCGCTGTCGTAGAGCGTCATGTCGCCGTCTTCGAGCGCGACGCTCCGGCCGTCCTGGACGAGCAGCACGCGGCCGCGCTCGACCGCCACGAACTCGACGCAGTCGGTCGGGTCGCAGTCGATGAGGGTGGTCGTTCGATGCACGGCGTGTGCACCACCGTCGACCCTGAGGAGGTGCATGTCGCCGAGCGGCCACGAGCCGACAGCGCCCCGGAACAGGTCCGGCCTCGGCGCCTCGACATCGATCGTGACGCCCGCGTCGGCGAGCGCCCGGCAGAAGTCGCGAAACTCGGCCGACGGCACACCGCGCGGACCGGGCGGCCTCGCCGCGACCGGCGTGCGCGTCTCCGCGAGCCGCGCCGCAGGTGCCGCGAATCGTCGCTGTCGCGACGCGCGCACCTCGTCGGGTACGGCAACCGTTGCACGTTGCAGCATGGCGCTCCTCCTCGAGTCGTCGGCGCCGCCACGCGTGTCGGGGGTGATGGCGGCTGAGCCTCGTCGCTCCGTATTGCCGACCAACTATATTGAGCAACTGATCGAACAACAAGGGCGATCTGGATGCCGCGCCGAACCGATGCCCGGATGTCACGACATCGAGACACGCCTGCAACAATCGGGGCCATGCCGAAGATCGTCGACCACGAACAGCGCCGCGCCGACATCATCAGCGGCCTGCTTCGCGTCGTCGCCCGTGATGGCATCGACGCGGCGACCACCCGCGCACTCGCGAAGGAGCTCGGCGTCGCGACCGGCTCGCTCTGGCACTACTTCTCGAACTTCGACACGCTCGTCGCAGAGGCGACGGCGCGGGTCATCGACCTCGTCTCGACGCGGATCGCGGAACGGACGACGAACGTGCGCGGGATGGCCAAGTTCGACGCGATCATGACCGAGCTGCTGCCGCTCGACGACGTGACGCGCAACGAGGCCGTCATCATCGTCAACCTCTGGGGACGCCTCAGCACGCGCACCGTGTACTTCGAGTGGGTCGGCACCATCGAGACCTGGTGGGAAGACCTGCGTGCGGCCATGTGCGAGGCCGTCGAAGACGGCGAGCTCGTGCCGGAGACCCCCGTTGAGGAACTCGTGCAGGTGTTCGCCGCCATCACGCACGGCCAGCAGGTGGCCCACGCCGCGATCCCCGAGACGCCGCCAGAGGCGCACGAGGCCATCGTGCGCACGGTGCTCGCCCCCTGGCGGGCCTGAGGCGCCGCGCGGGTCCTAGAACGGGTAGGGCGCGATCTCGGGCCGCACCGTCACCCACTGGGTCTCGGTGAACGATTCGATGTTGGCGGCCGCACCGCCGATGCGGGTGCCGTTGCCCGAGTTCTTGGTGCCGCCGAACGGCGCGTTGGCCTCGTCGGACACGGTCTGCTCGTTGATGTGCACCTTGCCCGAGTCGATGCGGTCGGCGAGCTTCATGGCCTCGCCCACATCGCCCAGGATCGACACCGAGAGGCCGTACTCGCTCGCGTTGACGATCTCGACGGCCTCGTCAAGGGTCGAGAACGATCGCACGGGCGCGACCGGTCCGAAGATCTCGTCGCGCCATGCGGGCGTGTCATCGGCGAGCCCCGTGAGCACGGTCGGCTTCATGAACAGTCCCTCGGCCGTCCCGCCGGCTTCGACGCGGGCGCCGGCCTGCGTCGAGCGCTCCACGAGGTCGAGGATGCGGTCGCGCTGCTTCTCGTCGATGATGGGCCCGAGGGCGACCTGGTCGGCCGCCGGGTTGCCGACGGGCAGGTTGCGCGCCTTCTCGGCGAGCTTGGCGACGTAGTCGTCGTGGATCGACTCGTGCACGAGATGACGCCCCGTCGTCATGCAGATCTGCCCCTGGTGCATGAACGACCCGAACGCGGCGGCCGACGCGGCGGCATCGAGGTCTGCACCCGCGAGGACGATCATGGCGTTGTTGCCGCCGAGTTCGAGGTGCACCGGCTTGAGGTGACGGGCGGCGATCTCGCCGATCGCGCGGCCGGCAGCGGTCGATCCCGTGAACGCGACCGTGCGCACCTCCGGCGCCTCGACGATGGCGGTGCCGACGTCGGCGCCGCCGGGCAGCAGGGCGAACAGGCCGCGCGGCAGGCCGGCCTCCTCGAGCACGCGGGCGATCGTCACGCCGCCGGCGACGGTCGTGCGCGGGTCGGGCTTCAGAAGCACGGCGTTGCCGAGCGCGAGCGCGGGCGCGACAGCGCGGATCGAGAGGATGAGGGGGAAGTTGAACGGTGCGATGACGCCGACGACGCCGAGCGGGCGACGTCGGGCGAACGACCAGCGGTCTTCGTTGGTCGCGAGGATCTCGCCCTGCGGATGCGTCGGCAGCGCGGACGCCTCGAAGCACTCATTCGCCGCGATGTGCGTCTCGAGCCCGGCCTTCGGCGGGATCGCGCCGGTCTCGCGGATGATCCACGAGCCGACCTCGTCGGCGTGCTGCTCCCACAGCAGGCCGGCGCGGCGCAGCACGGCGGCGCGCTCCTCCGGCTTCCGGGCTGCCCACTCGCGCTGGGCCGTGGCCGCGACGGTGGCGGCCTCGCGCACATCATCGGAGGTTGCGAGGCCGATGCTGCCGAGCGATTCGCCGGTCGCAGGCTCGACCGTGTCGGCCGCGCCACCGCGACCCGCTCGCCAGCCGTCCAGGTAGATCTTGCCCGCCCACGCCTCAGAGCCGAGCAGGTCAGTGGTGTCGGTCATGGATCAGGTCCTTTCCGCCACGGCAGCGTGGCGATCCGAGGGAAGCTGCGCTCCAAGCTTGGCAGAAGCGGATGCGAGGGGGCCGCGCGATTCCGCGCCGCGAGGAGGGGGCGTCACGAGGGGCGGGAATCCCCGCCGGGCTGCTCGATGAGGTCCCGCACCAGGTCGACCTTGCGAATCTTGCCCGCCGCGTTGCGCGGCATCTCGTCGATGTACACCGTCTCGCGCGGCACCTTGTACTTCGCGACACGGTTGATGAGGTGAGCTTGCACCCTGCCATCCGGCAACGGCTCGCCGGACTTCGTGACGAGCACCGCGAGCGGCACCTCGCCCCACTTGTCGTCGGGCTTGCCGATGAGCGCCACGGCATCGACGTCGGGAATCTCCATGATGATCTGCTCGACCTCGGCCGGGTAGATGTTCTCGCCCCCGGAGATGATCATGTCTTTCGCGCGCCCCGAGACGTAGAGGTAGCCGTCCTCGTCGAGGAAGCCGAGGTCGCCCGAGCGGTGCCACTCGCCGAACCTCGACTCGGCGGTGGCCTCGGGGCGGCGCCAGTACTCCTTGATAACGTTCGGGCCCTTGATCACGATCTCACCGACCGTGCCGGCGGGCACGGGTTTGCCCGCGTCGTCGACGACTCGGACATCGGTGAAGAACATCGCCAGGCCCGATGATCCGTGATGCGTGCGGGCGCTTCGGGGATTGAGCGACGTGGCACCGGGCGAGGTCTCGGTCATGCCGTAGCCCGAGGTGAAGCTGAGCCCGCGGTCCTCGAACGCATCGAGCACGCGAAGGGGCACGCTCGAACCGCCGCACGTGAGCATCCGCAGCGACGACAGATCGGCGGTGCCCCAGTCGGGGTGCTCCGCCAGCATCTGGAACGTCGTCGGCACGCCGCTCAGCGCGGTCACGCCGAGCTCCTCGATGTCGCGGAGCACGGCACCCGGCTCGAACTTGTCGCGCAGGATGACGCGGGCGCCCTTGAGCATCGCGGGCACCGCTCCCATGCCGAGCGACGCCACGTGGAACAGCGGCGCGATGAGCAGCGTCACCGAGTCGCTCGTGATGTCGTAGTCGACGAGCGCGTTGAACGAGTTCCAAGTGAAGTTGCCGTGGGTCAGCACGGCCCCCTTCGGGCGCCCCGTGGTCCCGGAGGTGTAGAGAATCATCGCCGGGTCGTCGAGCGACACGAACTCGTCACGGTGCTCCTCCGACGCCGCCGCGATCGCCTCGTCATACGACTCGACCCCCTCGTAGGCGTCGCCGCCGACGAGCAGGCGCACCCGGATGCGCGACTGCCACGCGCCCGCGCGTGCGAGGTCGCGCATCCGCACGTCGGTCACGAACGTGTCGACGACCGCATCTTCGATCGCGTACTCGATCTCGGGCGGTGCGAGCCGCGTGTTCAGGGGCACGAACACGGCGCCGAGCACGCCGCAGGCGAAGAACGTCTCGAGGAACGCAGGATGGTTGTTGCCCAGGTAGGCAACGCGCGATCCCTTGACGACGCCGCGATCGGCGAGCGCATTGGCGAGCCGGTCGATACGAACCGAAAGCTGGTCGTACGTGATCTCGCGCCCCTCGAACACGACCGCCACGTCGCCACGCGACTTGACTCGACGACGGTGCACCCAGGCACCGAGACCCTGATTCCGCATGCTGTCCGCTCCTTCGGGGACGGTTTCGATCGATGGTTGTGGGGGCCGGTGCCCTACTTGTAAAAGCGCCCGAGGAACTCGGCGACGACTCCGGGGCGCTCTTCGCCCTCGATCTCGATCGTTGCGCTCACGGTGACCTGGTAGCCGCCCTTGACCTCCTCGACCTTGCCGATCGTACCGAGCATGCGCACCTTCGACCCGACCTTCACGGGGCTGGTGAAGCGCACCTTGTTGAGGCCGTAGTTGATCTTCTGCGACGCCCCCTCGACGTCGAACAGGTCGGTGTAGAGCGGGATGATGAGCGAAAGCGTCAGAAAGCCGTGCGCGATCGGCGCGCCGAACGGCCCCGCGGCGGCCTTCTCGACGTCGGTGTGAATCCACTGGTGGTCGTCGGTCGCGTCGGCGAACGTGTTGATGCGCTCCTGCGTGATCTCGATCCATTCGCTGGCGCCGAGGTCCCGGCCCTCAAGGCCCGCCAGTTCGTCGAAGGTGACAACGGTCTTTGCCATGGTGTTCGTCCTTTCGGTTGTGCCGGATGCGGAGGTCGCGCCCGGCGTCGTGCCCGGCGGGGCGCCGGGTCGCGGTGTGAGGTTGTGTCCGTGGCCGCTCGGTGTCGTGCAGCCGCGGGACCGATTAGGTCAGCCCGAGCAGGCGGATCGCGTTGTCGCGCAGGATCTTCGGACGCACGTGGTCTTTCAGCGTGAGCGCTTCGAAGTCGGCGAGCCAGCGCTCGGGCTGGATGAGCGGGAAATCGGTGCCGAAGAGCACCTTGTCCTGCAGGATCGAGTTCGCCTGGCGCACGAGGTCGGCGCCGAAGTACTTGGGGCGCCACCCCGAGAGGTCGATCCAGGCGTTGGGCTTGTGCGTGGCGACGGCGAGCTGCTCGGCCTGCCACGGCACCGACGGGTGCGCCATGATCAGCTGGAGGCCGGGGAAACGTGCCGCGACCTCGTCGAGGAGGATCGGGTTCGAGAGGCCGAGCTTGAAGCCGTAGCCGCCCGGCATGCCAGCGCCGATCCCCGTCTGCCCCGTGTGGAAGAGGGCGGGCACGCCCGCCTCCTCGATCGCCGCCCAGAGGGGGAAGAACTGCTCATCGCTCGGGTCGAACGCCTGCACGGTCGGGTGGAACTTGAAACCGCGCACGCCGTAATCGGCGACGAGCGTCTTCGCGCGCTCGATCGCGCGCTCGCCCTGCAGGGGGTCGACCGACCCGAAGGGGATGAGCACATCGGCGTTGCGCGCCGCGCCCTCGGCGATCTCAAAGGATGAGTTCGGCGCGTGCCCGAGGTTCGTCTCGGCGTCGACCGTGAACACGACGGCGGCCATGCGTCGCTCGCGGTAGAGGTCGGCGATCGCGTCGAGGCCGGGGCGCTCGGTGTCGGCCTTGAAGTACGCACTCGCTGCCTCGGTGACCGCGTGGGGCACCGCGGCGTGACCGCGATCGTCGACCTCGACGTGCACGTGGATGTCGATCGCCTCGATCGCGTCGAGGTCGATCGCGCACTCGTACATGCGGACCTACTGCTTCGGTGTCGGCTGCAGCGCTTCCGGAAGCTCGGCGAACTTCTCGCCGACCGTCTGCAGCGCGTCGCCGAATGCGGCTTCGAAGCCGTCACGCAGGTCTTCGTACGCCCAGCCGCCGTCGTGATAGGCCGTCTCGACCGCCTGCGGGTGGCTCCACAGCTGCAGGCGGTCGCCGCCGACGCCGATCGCCTGCCCCGTGATGTTCGCGGCCGCCTCGCTCGCGAGGAACGCGATGAGGCCGGCGACGTCGTCGGCCGTGCCGAAGCCGAGCTCCTTGCGGAAGAAGTCGGGCATGGGCTCGCCGGCGTCGACCGCGGCGATCGCCTTCTCGAAGTAGGGGATCGTGCGCGTCATGGCCGTCGCGGCGACGGGGATCACCGCGTTCGCCGTGACGCCCGCACGCTTCATCTCGATTGCCCACGTGCGCGTCATGCCGACGATGGCGGCCTTGGCCGCCGCGTAGTTGGTCTGGCCGAAGTTGCCGCGCTGCCCCGTCGGCGAGCCGATCGTGATGATGCGGCCCGCGACGCCGTTCTCCTTGAAGTACGCGAACGCCTCGCGCACGACCGTGAACGTGCCCCGGACGTGCACGTTGATGACGAGGTCGAAGTCCTCGTCGCTCATCTTCAGCAGCGACTTGTCGCGCAGGACGCCCGCATTGGTGACGACGATGTCGAGGCCGCCGAACGTGTCGACCGCCGTGCTCACCAGTTGCTTGGCGGTCTCGGTCGAGCCAACCGGAGCGACGACGGCCGTTGCGCGTCCGCCCTCGCCCTCGATGGCGGCAACGGCCTGCTGGGCGACCTCGCCGTTGACGTCGTTGACGACAACGGCCGCACCGCGGCGCGCGAGCTCGGCGGCGTACGCGAGCCCGAGGCCCTGTCCGCTGCCGGTGACGATGGCGACCTTGCCGTCGAGCGGCCGTTCGGACTGTGCCGGTGCGGTGCCCGTGGGCTGGGGTACGTCGGTCATGTGGCTCCCTTACCTGTGGCGATCGTCGTTCGCGAGGCGTTGCACCTCGTCCTGCTTCGATGAGACCATATACCGTTGAGGGTGTCAATGATTGAGCATATTGTCGTAGCTGGCGTGCGGGTGAACGCCTGCGGACCAAGGGAGTGACGAATGGGCGTTTCGCCACTGCACGACGACCTCGGGTTCCAGCTCGTGCGAGCGACCGCGACGACGAGCAAGCGGATGCGCGCCGTACTCGCCCCATTCGGGCTTCGCACGCGCACGTATTCGGTGCTGGCCCTCGCCGTCGACCCCGGAACGCTCGGGCAGCGGGAGCTCGCCGCGACCCTCATGCTCGACCCGAGCCAGCTTGTCCCCCTCATCGACGAGCTCGAGGGGCTCGGGCTCGTCGAGCGCGTCGTCGATCCTGCCGATCGCCGCGCAAGGCTCATCACCGCCACCGGACCCGGCCGGGAACGCTTCGCCGCGGCCCGGCGGGAGGTTGCCGACGCCGACCCCGCCCGCACCGCTGGCCTCTCCCCCGCCGCCAGGGCGAGACTCGTCGATGCGCTGCGCGTCTTTGGCGACGCCGACACCGAGGCCTGACGCCGGATTTGCCGGGGTCACGCGCGAGCGGTCACCCGGGGCCAAGCGGCGCGTGCGACGATGCCCGCGTGCCCGTCCCGAAGCACCGCCGCGCCCGCAACATCCGCTGACACACCCCTTGCGCGGGCCGCGGGATCATATACGATATGAAATACCCAATCAGCGATGACGCGAGAGGACACCATGGCCGAGACCGTGCCCGCAGATTTCACCGGCGCCGACAAGCCGGGCAAGATCATCGCCCTGCACCTCAACTACCCGTCGCGTATCGCGCAGCGGGGCCGAAGCCCGAAGCATCCGGGCTACTTCCTCAAACCGGCCACCTCGATCGGCGTCTCCGGCGGCGAGATCGAGCGCCCCGCCGGCACCGAGCTGCTCGCCTTCGAGGGCGAAGTGGCCATCATCATCGGCGAGACGTGCCGCCGAGTCAGTCCCGACGAGGGCTGGTCGAAGATCTCGGGTGTCACGGCCGCGAACGACTGGGGTGTGTACGACCTCCGCTACGCCGACAAGGGCTCGAACCTCAAGAACAAGTCGGGCGACGGCTTCACACCCCTTGGCCCCGCCATCATCCCGGCAAGCGCGATCGACCCGGCCGAGCTGCGCGTCCGCACCTGGGTCAACGGCGAGATCGTGCAGGACGACGACACGTCCGGGCTCGTGTTCCCGTTCGGCCAGCTCGTCGCCGACCTCTCGCAGCTCATGACGCTCGAAGCCGGTGACATCATCCTTACGGGCACCCCGGCCGGCTCGTCGGTCGCCGTGCCCGGTGACGTCGTCGAGGTCGAGGTCGACGCACCGAACGCCCCGGGAGCGCCCACGACCGGCCGCCTCGTCACGACCGTCGTCGAGGGAACGGTCCCCCTGCAGCCCTACGGCGCCATGCCGAAGGTCGACGACCTGCAGCGGGCCGAGGCCTGGGGGTCGGAGGAGGCGGCCGGCCTCGCCCCCGAGTCCGGCGTCATCACCGACGAGCTGCGCGCCAAGATCGAGAAGACCGCCGTCGCGACGCTCTCGGCGCAACTGCGCAAGCGGGGTATCCACAACTGCTTCATCGAGGGCGTCACGACCAACAAGCCGGGCAAGCGACTGCTCGGATACGCGCACACGCTGCGCTACATTCCGCTGCGCGAAGACCTCTTCAAAGCCCACGGCGGCGGCTACAACGCGCAGAAGCGCGCAATGGACACCGTGAAGCCCGGCGACGTGGTCGTCATGGAGGCCCGCGGCGAGACGGGAACCGGCACGGTCGGCGACGTGCTCGCCCTGCGCGCACAGGTGCTGGGCGCCGCCGGAATCATCACCGACGGCGGCGTCCGCGACGCGGACGCCGTCGCCGAGCTCGACATCCCCGTCTACTCGGCCGGCAGCCACCCCTCCGTGCTCGGCCGCCGCCACGTGCCGTGGGAGGTCGGCGGCACCGTCGCGTGCGGCGGCACCTCGGTGCAGCCAGGCGACGTGCTCATCGGCGACAACGACGGCATCATCGTCGTTCCGCCGAGCCTGCTCGAAGAGGTCGCGAACGAGGCCTACGAGCAGGAGCAGCAGGACGCCTGGATCTTCGAACAGGTGCGACGCGGCGAGAAGGTCGACGGCCTCTTCCCGCCGAACGCGGAGTGGAAGGCGAAGTACGAGGCATGGAAAGCGTCGCAGTAGGCACCGCGCCCGCCGACGGCGCCCCCGCCGAAGGGGTCTCGAAGGCGCAGCTCGCGTACGCGTTCGTGCGCGAGCGCATCGAGAATGGCACGTACTCGCCCGGCTTCCGGCTCGTCCTCGGCCAGCTCGCGCGCGAGCTGGGCGTCAGCCCCGTTCCGGTGCGCGAGGCGATCCGGATGCTCGAGGCCGAAGGGCTCGTGACCTACGAACGTAATGTCGGTGCGCAGGTCGCCCTGCCCGACCCGGGCCTGTACGCCCACACCATGGACACCCTCGGTGTCGTCGAGGGGTACGCAACCGCGAGCGCCGTGCACACGCTCACGCCGCAGCGCCTCGCCGAGTCCCGCGCCATCAGCGCGCAGCTGCGCAGCACGCTCGACGCATTCGACCCCGTCACGTTCACGCGCCTCAACCAGGCCTTCCACGAGTCGCTCTACCGCGACTGCCCGAATCCGCACATGCTCGATCTCGTCGAGCGGGGCTGGCGGCGACTGCAGGCCATGCGGTCGTCGACCTTCGACTTCGTGCCGGGCAGGGCGGCCGAGTCGGTCGCCGAGCACGAGGCCCTGCTCGACCTCATCGAGCGCGGCGCCGACCTCCCCGAGATCGAGACCGCGGCACGCAACCACCGTCACAACACGATGCGCGCCTACCTCGCGCTGCACCGCGCATCCGCACCGCAGCCGACCGAGACCACCGCCGCGGCCGACGTCGGAACGCCGACCGCGGGAACACCACCATCAACCGAACCACGCGAAGGGAATCACGCATGAGCAACACGCCTCCTCCCGGTGTCCCCACGGACATCAAGCACTACATCAACGGCGAGTTCGTCGATTCGGTCTCGGGTGAGACCTTCGAGGTGCTCAACCCGTCGACCAACGAGGTGTACGCGAAGGCCGCGTCGGGCGACAAGGCCGACATCGACCTCGCCGTCGCCGCCGCGACCGAGGCCTTCGAGCACGGCCCCTGGCCGCGCATGGTCCCCCGGGCCCGCGCGCGCATCCTCAACAAGATCGCCGACGCCGTCGAAGCGCAGGACCAGCACCTCGCCCAGATCGAGGCATGGGACACGGGCCTGCCGATCACGCAGGCCAAGGGTCAGGCGCAGCGCGCCGCCGAGAACTTCCGGTTCTTCGCCGACCTGATCGTCGCCCAGCACGACAACGCCTTCAAGGTGCCCGGGCGCCAGGCGAACTACGTCAACCGCAAGCCGATCGGCGTTGCCGGCCTCATCACGCCGTGGAACACCCCGTTCATGCTCGAATCGTGGAAGCTCGCGCCGTCGATCGCGTCGGGCTGCACGGTCGTGCTCAAGCCGGCCGAATTCACGCCGGCGTCGGCGCAGCTGTGGGCCACGATCTTCGAGGAGGCCGGGCTGCCCAAGGGCGTCTTCAACCTCGTCAACGGCCTCGGCGAGACGGCGGGCGACTCGCTCGTGAAGCACCCCGACGTGCCGCTCATCTCGTTCACGGGCGAGAGCCGCACGGGCCAGATCATCTTCGGCAACTGCGCCGAGCACCTCAAGGGCATGTCGATGGAGCTCGGCGGCAAGTCGCCGGCCGTCGTCTTCGCCGACGCCGACATGGATGCCGCGATCGACTCGACACTCTTCGGCGTGTTCTCGCTGAACGGCGAGCGCTGCACCGCCGGCTCGCGTCTCCTCGTGGAGCGGTCGATCTACGACGAGTTCATCGAGAAGTACGCCGAGCGCGCCCGCAACATCAAGGTCGGCGACGTCTTCGACCCCAAGACCGAGGTCGGCGCGCTCGTGCACCCGGAGCACTACGAGAAGGTCACGAGCTACCTCGAGATCGGCAAGGAGGAGGGCCGGCTCCTCGCCGGAGGCGGCCGCCCCGAGGGAGCCCCCGAGGCCGGAAACTGGGTCGCCCCCACGGTGTTCGCCGACGTCAAGCCCGATGCGCGCATCTTCCAGGAGGAGATCTTCGGCCCCGTCGTGGCGATCACGCCCTTCGACTCGGCCGAGGAGGCGCTCGAGCTCGCCAACAACACGCGCTACGGCCTCGCCGCCTACGTGTGGACCTCGAACCTCCAGCGCGGCCTCAACTTCGCGCAGGACGTCGAGGCCGGCATGGTGTGGCTCAACTCGCACAACGTGCGCGACCTCCGCTCGCCCTTCGGCGGCGTCAAGGCCTCCGGCCTCGGCCACGAGGGCGGCTACCGCTCGATCGACTTCTACACCGACCAGCAGGCCGTGCACATCACCCTCGGCGACGTGCACACCGCCCGCTTCGGCACCAACTAGCCGAACTACGCCGCGGCAACCCGCCGCGGAAGCGGCTCGCGGGGCCGGGGGGCACGTACCCCCGGCCCCGCTCCGCGGGCGACGCCGCCCACTCACTCACCCCATCAGCACCATCAGCAAGGACGCTTTAATGTCTGAACTCAATGAACGCACGCTCACCTCGTCGGGCTTCTACGTGACCCCCGAGGCGCCGATCAAGGCCGCCAACCCGGTCCCAACGCCCGAGGCTCCGGCCCCCGACATCCTGCGCTGCGCCTACATGGACCTCGTCGTCACCGACCTCGCCGCCTCGCGCGAGTTCTACGTCGACATTCTCGGCCTCATCGTGACCGAGGAGAACGAGAACGAGATCTACCTCCGCACGATGGAGGAGTTCATCCACCACAACCTCGTACTCCGCAAGGGCCCCGTCGCGGGCGTCGCCGCGTTCTCGTACCGGGTGCGCAGCCCCGAGGAGCTCGACAAGGCCGTTGCCTTCTACGAGGAGCTCGGGTGCCGTGTCGAACGCCGGGCCGAGGGCTTCACGAAGGGCATCGGCGACTCGGTGCGCGTCGAAGACCCGCTGGGCTTCCCCTACGAGTTCTTCTACGAGGTCGAGCACGTCGAGCGTCTCGCATGGCGGTACGACCTGTACACGCCCGGCGCGCTCGTGCGCCTCGACCACTTCAACCAGGTCACGCCCGACGTGCCGCGCGCCGTGCGCCACTACCAGGACCTGGGCTTCCGCGTGACCGAGGACATCCAGGACGACGAGGGCACCGTCTACGCCGCGTGGATGCGCCGCAAGGCGACCGTGCACGACACGGCCGCGACCGGTGGCGACGGCCCCCGCATGCACCACATCGCGTTCTCAACGCACGAGAAGCACAACATCCTCGCGATCTGCGACAAGCTCGGCGCCATCCGCCGCTCCGACGCGATCGAGCGCGGCCCCGGCCGCCATGGCGTGTCGAATGCGTTCTACCTGTACCTGATCGATCCCGACGGCCACCGCGTCGAGATCTACACGCAGGACTACTACACCGGCGACCCCGACAACCCGGTCGTCACGTGGGACGTGCACGACAACCAGCGCCGCGACTTCTGGGGCAACCCGGTCGTGCCCTCGTGGTACACCGAGGCGTCGCTCGTGCTCGACCTCGACGGCAACCCGCAGCCCGTGCTCGCGCGCACCGAGACCTCGGAGCTCGAGACCACGATCGGCGCCGACGGCTTCTCGTACACCCGCAAGGGCGACGGGCAGCAGGGCTTCAAGGTCGGCAACCAGCTGTAGGGGCACACCGACGCGAGCGCTTCACAACGCACGCAGAACGGGGCCGGATGCTGTGCATCCGGCCCCGTTTGGGGTTGCTGGGGCGTTCGCGCGCGGGCGTTGGCGCTCAGGCGTTCGCGCTCAGGCGTTCGCGCTCGGAAACGCCCCGGTCAGCGCGCCGCGGCGAGCACGCCGTCGCTGTAGGCGGGCCAGGCCTCGGCCGCCCATGGCCCGAAGTTCCGGTCGGTGAGGGCGACGAGCGCGGTGCCCGCCTCGGGGTCGACCCACAGGAACGTGCCGGACTGGCCGAAATGACCGTAGGTGGCCGGTGAGTTGTTCGCGCCCGTCCAGTGCGGAGACTTGTTCGCGCGGATCTCGAAGCCGAGGCCCCACTGGTTGTCCTCCTGCGAGCCGAAACCCGGCAGCACCCCGCGCAGGCCCGGAAACTGCACCGTCGTCGCGGCTTCGACCGTCGCCGGCGCCAGTAGCGTCGGGGACTGCAGCTCCGCGGCGAAGCGGGCGAGGTCTGCCGCGGTTGACACCGCGTCGGCGGCCGGTGATCCCTCGAGCGCCGAGTCGCGCATCCCGAGCGGTTCGAGGACCGCGGCGCGCAGATAGTCGCCGAACGGCATGCCGGCCTCGGACTCGATCAGTTCGCCCAGTTCGTCGAAGTCGGTGTTCGAGTAGATGCGGCGGGCTCCCGGCTGCGCGACCGTCGTGCGCGAATTGAAGTCGTAGCCGGCGGTGTGCGCGAGCAGGTGCCGCACCGTCGACCCCTCAGGGCCCGCCGGAGCATCGAGCTCGAGCGCGCCCTCTTCGACCGCGCTGAGGATCGCATAGGCGGCGAGCGGCTTCGTCACCGAGGCGAGCGGGTAGCGCCGGTCCTGGTCGCCGTACGTGGCGAGCGTGCGCCCGTCGGCGGCGACGACCGCCGTGGCGGCGTGTTCGGCGGGCCAGGTCGCGGCAACGGCAAGCGCATCAGCGAGATCAGTCACGTGACCACGCTACCGGGCCGGACAACAACGACCCGACGCCCGGGAGCAAACGGCACACCCGGTAGCCCGCGCCACAGCTCCCCAACGCGGACCCCTCTGCCGCAGCTACCGAGCCGGACAACAACTACCGGACGCCCGGTAGCAAACGTCCAGGTTGGTAGCCATTGGCGATCAATGTTCGCTGTACCCGCGCAACGAGCAAACCGGCGTGCGCATGACTCGCCAACCCCACTGAATCGGGTCGTACCCGAGATCCCGCAGCCCTTCGATGCGCTCTTTCTCGTCGCGGATCGCTCGCGCGGGATCGCCGGCACCGGGGAGGGTGCCCCCGTACTTCACGTCGCCGTCGAACTCGCCGACCACGTTCCAGTCCGACCACCCGAAATCGCACCTGGCGAAGAGTTCACCCGCTCTGTTGAAGACTCGGAACTGTAGCGTCGCCGGTGGCAGACCCGACTGGATGAACAGTGCGCGGCTCATCGATTCGCCGACGCTCTCGGAGAGCCCGCTCGCGAAGTGAGCGACGCGTCGCACGCGCAGCGACGCGCCCTCGTGTTCGGCCAGTGCACGAATGTCGAGTCCCATGCGAACGGCGACGTCCGCGGCCGCGAGCGCCTCATCGAACGGAAGCATCCTCGCAAGGTCGGCGACGGTTCGCCCAAGCGAGGTCAGCGGCAACCCCGCGCGTTCCACGCGCTCCTCCGGCCGCAGTAGCGCGCGTCGCGCGTGCACGTACGTCGAGCGCTTGCCGTTCGAGCTCGGACGCGTCGTCATCACCGGCCCGAGGCGAGCCCGCAGCACCGGAAGGCCATGCACGATGGCGGCGGATGTGTGGCTGACGGTCGCGTCGGATGCGAGTCGCGGAACCGTGGCCTCGATGAGCCGGCGATGTCGCTCCTCGGCCGTGCTGTCGGCGACCTCCGCGTACACGCCTGGGCGGACCCGCTCCAGGCTCCCCCTCGTAGCATTCCTGCGAATCTGTCGCCGCTCGAAGTCGTCGTATCGGCCGGCGCGGAAATCGATGAGCTGCACGGGCAGAGTTTGCGTTCCGGAGTGTCGACGCCGCGGATCTCGCGCGCGGGCTGTGGACAGCGGACACGTCACAGGCGAGCGACGAGCGGCGAGGTACGGCGCACCGGCATGTCCCACAGTTTCGGGGCACCGGGCGGGTGCAGGCGCACTGCTCCATCCCTACGGAGCCACGTGGCATCCTCCCCAACGTCGCATGCGTCCATCCAGCTACCGAACCGGACACGAGCTACCCGGCATTCGGTAGCAATTGTCAGGCCCGGTAGCCCCGGACGGGAGCGTGCGACGACGAGCGCGTTCCACGGCGCACGGAGCCTGCGCGCGAGCCAGCACCCGCAGGCCTACCATGGCGAGGTGCTGCCCGCCTCGCGCCACGGTGACGCCCAGGAGCCGGACGATGCCGATCTCATCGCCCGGTTCCCGTTCGTCGGGCCAGGGGAGCGCGCGATGTTGGCGATCACGGTCGTGGTGTGCGCCGCGTTCGCGATTCCGTGCCTCCTGGAACTCCTCGCAGCGATGTCCATCGTCCCCTGGGCGCGCGGAGAAACCGACCTCTGGATACTGGTGGTCGGCACGGCATTCTTCGGGCTGCCCGCCCTCCTCTCGGCGATCGTGGCCATCAGGCCTCCGAAGCGCGACATCGTCGTCGACACCGCGGGCATCCGTATCGAGGGCGCCCGGAACACGTACGCCGTCGACTGGAGCGAGGTGCGCGCGATCGCGGTCAGCGTCACGTGGCCGAATCCCTTCGGGGCTGCGACGCCGCCGAGGCGACGCATGCGCCGAGGTATCCACATCCTTTTCGGCCCCGTCGATCCGGCAGCGGATCTGCCGCCGAGTCTGCTTCCCTGGCGGCACACCGCCGGGTTCACCCACGCACTGAAGCTGGTGACCTCTCCCCTCACGGGCGACAACCCGCCGATCGTGCGCGGGCTCGCGGACGCGATGCGCGTCGCGGTGCCCGACAAGTTCGCGGGCGTGTTGTACGGGCATCGATAGGGCGTGGCGCGGGGCCTGCGCGTCCGACACCGACTGAACCCGAGCATCCGCCCAGGCCCGTGCCGTGCTCAGCGAGCCACGGCCGCCACCGCCGCAGGCGCCTCCCGCGGCGCCGGGGACGACGCTCAGCGAGCCGCGGCCGGTACGCGTGGCTGCGCCGGCACCGGCTCAACGTCCGGCGTCGCTGCGGGTCGGTATGCCGCGGGCGACTCGGGGTCGTCCTCGAGCAGCGCAATCCCGCGGCGAGCCCAGGCGATCTCCGCCTCCGCGCGGGCGATCGTGCCCTCGTGAGCGAACACCTTCCAGCGAGTTACGCGCTCTCGGTCGGCGGGCGCGTAATGCCCGAGGCGCTGCCGCACCGAGTCATTCTCACCGTCGCGGATCGAGTGGATGCGCGCTCGCGCCCCCGCGATCTCTCGCTCGTGGTGGGCGATATGCGCGAGCAGCTGCGCGCGGGCGTCTGCGGCGGCGGCCCATTCAAAGTAGGCCGATCGCAGGCGGGCCGGGTCGCGCTCAGGCGCGTAGCGCAGGGGGCGCGCCTGCCAGTCCCCGAGGAACTCGAGGCCCGCGCGCGTGATCGAGTACTCGCGCTTCGTCGCGCCCTTGGCCCCCCACGGCACGTCGGCGCCCTCGATGAGGCCCTCGTCCTCCATGCGGTGGAGTTCCGGATAGATCTGGGAATCAGCGGCGTGCCACAGGTGACCAACGGTGGTGCCGAACCGCTTTGCGGCGTCGTAACCGGTCAGGGGCTCGCTCGCGAGCACGAACAGGAGCGCGGCGCGCAGACTCATAGGGGCGCCTCCATCGGCGGGCACATCGGGAGCGCGGCGACGACGAGGGGGCCAGCGCTGGCCCGTCGACGGCGACGCGCGTGCATCCATCATGCCACTCACTCGAGAGTGGATGAGTGCGTCCGCGCAACCGGCCTGCCGCGCCCGGCCGGCGCCGCGATCGTGCGGCTAGGGGGCTTGGCCCGGACTGTTTGCATTCCACTATCCCCATAGTTAGTGTGCTTTCGTCTCGGCATCGCGGCCGCTTCGCACGGCTGCGGGGCGGAACACGATGGCGCACCGGGGCGCGGGCACGCGATGATTGCAAGCCCACACGATTCAGCACGCCGAGACCGGCCAGGCCGGGCACGATCCCCACGAAAGGCGCCGCACCGTGAGCACCACGCCGCGCGAGCACGCAACGCTGCGCGAACACATCGACGCGAGGCCCATGGGCCTCTACCAGATCGTGATCATCGCGATCATGACCTACCTCAACGCCCTCGACGGCTACGACGTGCTCGCCATGTCGTTCACCGCGAACCCCGTGAAGACCGACTTCGGTCTCAGCGACACCGAGCTCGGGTTCCTCCTCAGTGCCGGGCTCATCGGCATGGCGGTCGGCGCGATCACGCTCGGGCCATTCGCCGACCGCATGGGCCGCAAGCGAACGCTCGTGCTCTCGCTCATCGTGAACGCGGTCGGCCTGGTGATCTCCGCCGTCTCCGGCAGCTTCGCCCTGCTGCTCGTCGCCCGCATCATCACGGGTCTCGGCGTCGGCGGCATCCTCGCCTGCACGACGGTCATCGTGAGCGAGTTCTCGAACACGAAGCGGCGCGGCCTCACCATCAGCCTCTACGCGAGCGGCTACCCGGTCGGTGCGACGATCGGCGGAACCCTCGCCGCCTGGCTCATCGAGCACATCAGCTGGCACGCCGTGTTCGTCGCGGGCGCCGCCTTGACCGTCGTCGCGATCCTGCTCGTGGTCTTCGTGGTGCCCGAGTCGCCCGAACAGCTGAACACGCGCACCGACGACCGCAGTCGCGCCTCGCTGCGCCGAATCGCCGAGCGCATCGGCTACACCGGCGAGGACTTGGGTGCGCCCAAGACGACGACCGTCGAGCAGATCGGATACCGCGCCCTGGTGAGCAAGCGCTACCGGGGCACGACGATCGCGCTCTGGATCAGTTTCTTCGCCATCATGTTCGGCTTCTACTTCGCGAGCACCTGGACGCCGCAGATGCTCACCGACATGGGCATGTCGCAGCAGCAGGGCATCCTCGGCGGAATCATGCTCACGATCGGAGGCACGATCGGCACGCTCGCGTTCGGGTTCCTCACGACGTTCTGGCGCCCGCGTCATCTCCTCATTGTGTTCTCGGTGCTCGGCGCGGTCATGCTCACGGTGTTCATCCTGACGACGGGCATAGCGACGGTCGCGTTCATCTGCGGCGTGGGGGTCGGGATGCTCATCAACGGCGCCATTGGCGGCCTCTACACGATCGCCCCCGCCGCGTACGGCCCGAAGGCCCGTTCGACCGGCGTGGGGGTGGCGCTCGGGGTCGGCCGCGCCGGCGCCATCCTGGCGCCGATCCTGGCCGGCGCGTTCCTCGACGCGGGCGCGACGCCGACCCAGATCTACATCGGCGTCTCGGCGGTCGTCGCGGTCGCGGCCCTCGTCGTGTGGCGCGTGCGCGAGTACGACCCGGCCGACGACGCCCCCGCCGATTCCGCGCGCGACGGCGATGGCGGGGATGCGGCGACCGGGGCGGCGACCGAATCGCCGCCCGCCGGGTCACGCCCGTAGCGCCTCGCGACATCCGGGCGCGGCCCGCTCGCCGGCATCGGCGGGCGGGCCGCGCCGCGCTGTGAGGCCCCGCACTACGCTTGAGCCGACCCAGAACCGAAGGGAACGCAGCAGCATGCTCGAGCAGTCCACCATCGAGGCGATCGCGAGGGAACTCGCCGATGCCGACCGCGAGAAATCGGTCATCCCCCGGATCACGGCCCGGTATCCCGACGCGACGATCGAAGACTCGTATGCCATCCAGGGCGTGTGGCGCGATCAGAACATCGCAGCCGGCCGCACCCTCGTCGGTCGCAAGATCGGCCTGACCTCGAAGGCGATGCAGGCGGCCACGGGCATCACCGAGCCCGACTACGGGGTCATGTTCGACGATACGGTCTATGAGAGCGGCTCGGTGATCCCGTTCGACGACTTCTCGAACGTCCGTATCGAGGTGGAGCTCGCCTTCGTCCTCAAGACGCCGCTCGAGGGGCCGAACTGCTCGCTGTTCGACGTGCTGCGCGCGACCGAGTACGTCACGCCCGCGCTCGAGGTGCTGAACTCGCACATCGAGCTCGAGGGGCGCACGATCGTCGACACGATCTCGGACAACGCCGCCTACGGCGGCATGGTGCTCGGCGGCAACCCCATGCGCCCTGATGACATCGATCTGCGCTGGGTGGGCGCGATGCTCTACCGCAACGAGACCATCGAAGAGACGGGCCTCGCGGGCGGCGTGCTCGGCCATCCCGGCATGGGCGTGGCGTGGCTCGCCAACACGTTCCACCAGCACGGCGCTCGGCTCGAGGCGGGCGAGATCATTCTCGCGGGCTCCTTCACCCGCCCCATGTGGGTGTCGAAGGGCGACGCCGTCGTGTGCGACTACGGCCGGATGGGGACGATCACGTGCCGTTTTCAGTAGAGCTGCCGCCCACCTTCGGCGACCGCCTCACCGGCAGCGACCGCGCGCTCGCGGGCATGTGGGTGAGCTCCGGCTCGCCCATCATGGCTGAGATCTGCGCGGGCAGCGGCCTCGACTGGCTCCTCATCGACGGCGAGCACTCGCCGCTCGGCCTCGAGTCGATCCAGCTGCAGTTGCAGGCCGCCGCGGCCTACCCGGTCACGCCCGTCGTCCGGGTACCGGTCAATGACACCGTGCTCATCAAGCAGTACCTCGACCTCGGCGCGCAGAACCTCCTGGTGCCGATGGTCAATTCGGCCGACGAGGCCGCGGCGGCGGTCGCGGCTTCCCTGTACCCGCCGCGCGGCGTGCGAGGCGTCGGCTCGGCCCTCGCGCGCGGGGCGCGATGGAACCGGGTCGAGAACTATCTGCAGCGCGCCCACGAGCTCGTGTCGATCACGGTGCAGATCGAGACGGCCGAGTCCGTTGCGAACGCCGAGGCGATCGCGGCGACCGATGGGGTCGCGGCGATGTTCATCGGGCCGAGCGACCTTTCCGCGTCGATGGGGCTGCTCGGTCAGCAGGAGCATCCGGATGTCGTGGCCTCGGTCGAGCGGACCATCGCCGTCGCGAAGGCGGCAGGTCTTCCGGTCGGCGTCAACGCCTTCAATCCGGTGGTGGCCGAGCGGTACCTCGACCTCGGTGTCGACTTCATCCTGGTCGGTGCGGACGTGGCATCGGTCGCACGCGCTGGCGAGGGATTCGCCAAGCGCTTCATCGACGACCGTGGCGGCGACCAGATCGCCGGAGCAGCCGAAGCGACCGGCGGGGAACGCGCGAGCTACTAGCCGCGTGTCGCCGGGCGCGACACGGCCCCGCCCGCCTGCCCCTGGTCAATGCGGTCGGCGATGCGCCCCGCGACGTGTCGGAGTCGTTCGGCGGCCGCCAGCTCCGCGGCGTGCGTCGTGTCGACGGGCATGATGACGCCGATCGAGGCGACGGCGAGCCCCCGCTCCCCCAGCACGGGCGCGGCGACGCCCATCGTGTTCGTGTCCTGCTGCCCGCGCTGCGCGGCATAGCCGCGCCGCCGAACCCCGTCGAGTTCCCGCTTCGCCGATTCCTCTGCCACCGCGAAGGCATCGCGCTCGCCGACTGACGGCTCGGGCAGCTCCGCGAGCTCAAGGGCGATCGCCAGCCGCAGCTGGGCGTACGGCGCGTGCGCGAGCATGGCGAGGCCGAGCGACGAGCGCAGGGCCGACATCCGCGCCGCCGTGATCGAGCGATTGCGCAGGTCGGTGTCGGCGACGATGCGATCGACGACGAGCACCGTCCCCTCGCGCAGCACGGCGAAGTTGGTGTGGAACCCCGTGGCGGTGTGCACACTGATGAGCTCTGACCGCGCCGCCTCGCGCAGCCCCTCGAGCGGCGAACCGCGGTTCGCGAGCTCCCAGAGTCGGGATCCGAGGCGGATGCGGCCGTCGACGTCGCGGCCGAGCAGCCCGTGCGAGACGAGATCACCGACGATGCGATAGGCGGTCGGCAGCGGCAGCTCCGCCGCGCCCGCGATCGCGCTCACTTTGAGCGCCGTCAACTCCGAATCGAAGACTTCGAGCACGCGGATGACGCGCGCCAGGTAGCCGTCGTCACGCGCGCCGCCCGCTTCCGTTCCAGCCGCCGCCATACTCCGCAGCGTATCGGCACGCCTCGCCTCCGAGCGCCTTCGGACCCCTCGAACCGCGCGAATCGGGCCCGCTGGCCGCTCAGCGCGTAACGCTTCGGCAACGATGCCCGCACCCCCACCCGATCCGCGTCAACGCGCGGATGCTGGGAGGGTGGACCAAGCCATTCGGAGGCGTTCACGCCCCCTTTCAGTGGACGCTCAGGCTGCAAGTGAAAAGGGGGCTTGTTAGCCTCACAAGGCGTGGTTGCCCGCGGGAACAGGAACACCTGGTCCCGAAGCGCGCTGATTCGAGATGACACGGCGTCGCCGCCGGGACACGGCGTCGCCGCCGGAACACCGCATCTCCGAACCGGCGCGACACGGCAATCCCACGCCACCGGCCCGCGACATCATCGCGGCGCCGAACCACGGTGGACGCCACACCAGCCCACCGGACCCAGGAGGACGAGTGACCCAGCCAGCTGTGACGCAACCAGAATCGGCATCGGGGCAACCACACCCCGACCCTGCACGCCCGGAGGGCACCGCCCCCGCCGTCACGGTAAAAGGCCTGTACAAGGTCTTCGGTCGCCGTGGCCGGGAGGGCGTTCAGCGACTCGAGGCCGGCGCGTCGCGAGACGAGCTGCCGGGCGGCACCACCGCCGCCGTCATCGACGCGAGCTTCGACGTCGCTCGCGGCGAGATCTTCGTCGTCATGGGCCTGTCGGGCTCCGGCAAGTCGACGCTCATCCGGATGCTCAACGGCCTGCTCGACGCGACCGCCGGCTCCGTCGTCATCGGCGACGTCGACCTTGCGAAGGCGTCGCCGGCCACCATCCGCCGCGTGCGCCAGAAGCAGGTGTCGATGGTGTTCCAGCACTTCGCGCTGTTTCCTCACCGCACCGTCGTCGAGAACGTCGCGTTCGGTCTCGAGGTGCAGGGCGTTCCCCACCAGAAGCGGCTCCAGCGCGCTCGGCAGATCATCCAGCGCGTCGGCCTAACGGGGTGGGAGGACAACCTCCCCTCGGAGCTGTCCGGCGGCATGAAGCAGCGCGTCGGCATTGCCCGCGCGCTGGCCTCCGACACCGAGATCCTGCTCATGGACGAGGCGTTCAGCGCCCTCGACCCGCTGATCCGCCGAGAGATGCAGGAGGAACTCGTCGAGCTGCAGGCCGAGCTCGGCAAGACGATCATCTTCATCACGCACGACCTCAACGAGGCGATGTTCCTCGGCGACCGCATCGCCGTCATGCGTGATGGCCGCGTCGTGCAGATCGGCACCCCCGAGCAGATCTTGACCGATCCCGCGAACGACTACGTCGCGCAGTTCGTGCAGGACGTCGACCGCGCCCGCGTACTCACGGCCGCGAGCGTCATGGAGCCGCCGATCGGCGTCGTTCCCGAATCGGCCGGTCCCCGCGCCGCGCTTCGCGTCATGCGCAACAATCAGGCCGGCAGCGCGTTCGTCGTGCACCAGGGGCGCCTCCGCGGCGTCGTCACCGACCGGGCCGCGATCCGCGCCGTGAAAGACGGCGAGACCGAGCTCGCGCCGATCGTGCGGAACAACGCGCCCACGGCGTCCCCGGACACGTCGCTGAGCGATCTCATCGAGCTCACGCTCGACACGGCGCTGCCCATCGCCGTCGTCGACGACCAGCAGCGCCTGCTCGGCGTCGTGCCACGCGTCACGATCCTCGCGTCGCTCGCGAATGTCCCCGCGACGACCACGCCGATCCCCGTGCAGGATCCGGTGACGACGGCCACGCCCGACGAGGTCCGCGACGCGCTCGAATCCGGGCCCGCCGACGAGCCGACGAGCGCCTCCGGCAGCGACGACCGCTTCAGTACGCCCGACTCGACGGAGGCCGACAAGTGAACGACTCGATCGACGCCTTCATGCAGGACCTCCACGACCTGTTGCCGTTCGGCGACTGGGTCGCCGGGTTCGTGGCATTCCTCACCAGCACCCTCGGCCCCGTCTTCACGGTGCTCCGGAATATGTTCAACGGCTTCTACGACGCGATCCACTTCGCGCTGGCGACGCCGCCGTTCTTCGTCATCATCATCGTGCTCGCCCTCCTCGCTTGGTTGGCGAAGGGGTGGGCCAAGGGGTGGCTGCTCGCCCTCGGCACGACCATCGGTCTGTTCATGATCGTCGTCGTCGGCCAGTGGGACAACGCCATGGCGACCCTCGCGCTCGTGCTCGTCGCGAGCACCGTCGCGGTCATCATCAGCATCCCCCTCGGAATCCTCGCGGCCAAGTCGGGCACCGCCAGCAACATCATCCGGCCGATCCTCGACTTCCTGCAGACCATGCCGGCCTTCGTCTACCTCATCCCCGCGCTCATCCTGTTCCGCGTGGGCGTCGTGCCCGGCATCGTCGCAACGATCATCTTCGCGATGGCGCCCGGCGTCCGCATGACCGAGCTCGGCATCCGCGGCGTCGACAAGGAGGTCGTCGAGGCCGGGAAGGCGTTCGGCGCGACGCCGGGGCGCATTCTGCGCCAGGTGCAGCTGCCCCTCGCCATGCCGTCGATCATGGCCGGCGTCAACCAGGTCATCATGCTTTCGCTGTCGATGGTCGTCATCGCGGGCATGGTCGGCGCGGGGGGTCTCGGCGGTGACGTCGTCCAGTCGCTGAATCGCATCGACATCGCCCTCGGCTTCGAAGCGGGCATCTCGGTCGTGATCCTCGCGATCATCCTCGACCGCACCACGAGCGCGTTCGCCAAGCGCAATGCGCCCGGCACGACGAAGCGCAAGCGCCGTGCCGCCGGGAGCACGACCGACCCCGAGATCGACGAGGCCGCGACGGCCGACGTCGCGGCGCAGCCGACGGGCGTCGCCGCGAGCGCCAGCGCGCCCGTGCCGTCACGCGCGGGCGTCCCGACGGGCGCCTCGGCGCCCGGATCGGCAGCAGCATCCACCAACTCGGCACCCGACTCGGACCGCGCCACCAGCTGACGCGCCGAGCCGCCCCCAGAGACCTCAAAAAGAGAAGGGAATCACTATGAAGAATCGATTCAAGACGGGCCTCGCGGTCGCGGCCGTTGCGGCGCTCGCGCTCACGGGCTGCGCCGCCGACGGCGGCGGCGACGGCGGTGGCGATGCGGGAGAGGGCGACGCGCTCGAGAACGGCGATCAGCGCGATCTCACGATCGCCGTCTTCAACGGCTGGGACGAGGGCATCGCGGCGACCGAGCTGTGGAACGCGATCCTCAGCGACCTCGGCTACAACGTCACGCTCGAGTACGCCGACCCGGCCCCCGTTTACTCGGGCCTCTCGACCGGCGACTACGACATCACGCTCGACACGTGGCTGCCCATCACGCACGCCTCGTACATGGAGGAGTACGGCGACCAGCTCCACGATTTCGGTGCCTGGAACGACGAGGCCGCGCTGACGTTCGCCGTCAACGAGGATGCCCCCATCACGTCGATCGACGAGCTCGCGGCCAACGCCGACGCGTTCAACAACACGATCGTCGGCATCGAGCCGGGCGCCGGTCTCACCGAGATCACGCAGAACGAGGTCATCCCCGGGTACGGCCTCGAGGGCATGACCTACACGACCTCGTCGACGGCGGCCATGCTCACCGAGCTCTCCACCGCGACGGAGAACAACGAGAACATCGTCGTGACCCTGTGGCGCCCCCACTGGGCCTATGACGCCTTCCCGATCCGCGACCTCGAAGACCCGCAGGGCCTGCTCGGCGACGCGGAGGGCATCCACTCGATCGGCCGTGCCGACATCGTGGAGACGCACCCGACCCTGAGCGGCTGGCTCGAGAACTTCGAGATGAGCTCCGACCTGCTCTACTCGCTCGAGAACGCCATGTTCAACGAGAACGAGACGGACGACTACGGCCCCATCGTGGAGCAGTGGATCAGCGAGAACCAGGAGTACGTGGACGGCCTCACGGCCTAAGCCACACACTCGCCCGGGCGGGGGCGGGGCCGGATGCCGAGCATCCGGCCCCGCCCCCGCCCTGTTTCTGCCCCCGGACCCGCGCCGTCGCCCCTAGTACCAGAAGATGGTGAGCCAGTCGCGGTGATGCGCGTGCACGATCGTGAGGAAGACGACGAGGTCGAAGAGCAGGTGCACCGTGATGACGTACACGAGTGAGCGGGTCTTCGAGAAGATCCAAGCCTGCACGAGGGCGAACGGGATCGTCAGGAGCGGGCCCCAGGCGCGGTAGCCGAGCTCCCAGAGGAACGACACGAACACGATCGCCTGCAGCACGTTCGCCGTCCAGAACGAGAAGTGGCGGCGGTACAGCGTGAACACGACGCACATGAAGAACAATTCGTCCCAGATGCCGACCGCGTTCACGCCGACGAACAGGCGCGCGATCTCGTGCCACTCGGTCACGGCCGGCCAGTTCTGATACGCGCCCGAGGTGATGAAGTAGGTGGGCAGGATCAGCCAGCCCAACACGAGCACAGCACCGAGCCAGCCCCACTCGAGACGGCTCCAGCGCGTGTTCTTGCGCGTGGGGAAGCGCACGGCATGGTCCTTGAGCACCCAGCGGCTGAGCGCGTACGGAACGAACACGGCGGCCGCGAGCACGGTGCCCATCACGACCATGTTGCCCCACGACAGGTCGGCCTTCATGGAGTGCAGACTGATGATGCCCATGCCGACGGCGATGATCGACACGTCACGGGCGAAGGCCCGGTCGAGGAGCCAGGCGATGGCGACGCCCGTCAGCAGGGGCGCATACCCCCAAGCGTTCTCGAGGGCGAACAGCAGCACCGCGGATCCGGAGACGAGCAGCGCTGGAAGCAGGTTCCAGCTCACAATCGGGAGTGCGGGCTGGGTCGGCGGCGGCGGGGGCGTCGTCGGCATTGAGGTCACAGACCCCATTGTGGCTGACGCGGCGGCCGATCGGCGCGGCGAGGCGTCACGGTCGGGGGTTACCGCGCCTGGAGCGCAGTCCATTCATCCCAATCGGACGGGCGGCGACGGCTGCCGATACGATCAAGGAAGCGACGCGACGCGATGACGGCGAGAACCCCCGGAGGCACCGTGACCGAGACACCCGCACCTCCCGCGCTCGGGCTCACGACGGAGACCGCCGAGGCCTTGCGGCGCGACGCCCGGCGCGACGAGGCCCACCGGCGGCGCCGCCTGGAGCAGATCCTGCTCGAAGACCACCGCACCGTCACGCTCGGCATGCGGGTGACGGCCCTCGACGACGAGCGCATCGTGCTCGAACAGACCATCGGCCCGACCGACGTCAACGGCCTCAACCTGTGCCATGGCGGCGTCATCTTCACCCTCGCCGACTCGGCGACCGGGGTCGGCGCCAACACCCTCGACGACGAGTCAGCGTGGGTGACCGTCACGAGCGAGATCCACTTCCGTCAGCCGGCTCGCATCGGCGACCGGCTCACCGCGACGTGCCGGCTCGCCGAGGCGCTCAGTGCCCGCCGGCGACGATTCGAGACGGTCGTGCACAACATCGGCCCAGAGGGCCCAGTCGCCGCCGCGGGCGAGAACGGCGCCGAGGAGGTCGCCGTCACCGGTATCGGTGCCGGGGGCGCGCCCCCGGTCGTCGCCGTGGTCGACTCGCTCATGGTGCGCTTGCGCCCGCCCGCCGAGACGAACTGAGCGCCCCGCCAGGCGCCCCGACCTCCGTACAGCCGCGCAGGAACCGCACCGACGATGTCCACCCCGCCCTCCCAGCATCCGCCACTCGTCCCCGACGACCAGGGCACGCCCGACGACCGGGACTCCCCCGACGACCGAGACTCTCGTGAGAACTGGGGCAGACCCGACGACCGGGACCGCCGAGAGGACTCCGGCGAGTCGCCCGCCCGCCAATTCATCCGCCGCACCGCCGACGCGATGCTCCCCCACCGAGACGGCCACGACCACCGCGCGCGGCGCACGTCGTTCGCGGTGCAGCGGCCCTACGTGCACGAGGGCACGATTGCCGACCACCTGTTCTTCATCGCGGGCGGCATCGTCAGCGTCATGCTCGGCGTCACGATCCTCGTGCAGGGCTGGCAGTTCGGGTGGGGGTGGTACGGCGCGGTGTTGCTCGTCGGCTGGCTCATCACGGCCTATCTCACGCTGCCGCGGCTGCACCGCATCCTCACCGCCATCTACGTGCCGAACTACTTCATCGGCCGAGCCCGTACGAGCGACGGGCTGCTGGGAGACCCGGTCAACGTCGCCGTGGTCGGCAACGAGTCGCAACTGCACCGGGCCATGCTCGACGCGGGATGGACAAAGGCCGATGACATCACGGCGCAGTCGACCTGGCGCATCGTCGCGACGACCCTCACGCGGCGCAGCTACGACGAGGCGCCGGTCTCTCCCCTGTTCCTGTTCGGCCGGAGGCAGGACTTCGCCTACCAGCAGGAGGTCGATGGCAATCCGGGTAAGCGGCACCACGTGCGCTTCTGGCGCTGTCCCGATGGATGGCTGCTGCCCGGCGGACGACGCGTCGACTGGCTCGCGGCCGGCACCTACGACCGAGCCGTCGGCTTCTCCCTCTTCACGCTGCAGATCACGCACAAGATCGACGAGAACACCGACATCGAGCGCGACCACATCGTGCGGACGGTGACGGATGCTCGCGACGACGTGCGCGTGACCGTCATTGAAGACTTCTCAACGGGGTACCACTCGCGCAACGGAGGCGGCGACTCGATCATCACCGACGGCGACCTTCCGGTCCTCGACGTGCGGTCGCTGCCCCTCGACCCTGAGCTCGAGTCGGCAGACCGCGACGAGTCCGGGGCGCCGATCCTCGACTCGACCGGCCACGACGAGCGGCCGGGCGAGGTCGCGCGCGAGATCTGGAAGCGCCGCCCGCTTGCGCTCGTGGTCGGCTGCGCCCTCGCCGTGCTCTCGGCGCTCATCGGCGTCGCGCGGTTCCTGTGGCAACTGCGCAACTTCGATGTCATCGCCGAGCTGCGGCTCGAGCGGATCGCCGCGAGCGACCTCGGCCTCGAAACCGACGACGACGTCGTGCGCGCGGTGTGGATCGTGGTGATCGCGGTCAGCGCCGTCATCGTGCTCGTGCAGCTCGTGCTCGCCCTGTTGGCGGCACGGGGCGTCGCCGGGGCCCGGGTCATGCTGATGGCGGTGCTCCTCGCCGCCTCGATCGGCACGCTCGCTCTGTCGAGCGCGCAGGTGCTCGGGCAGGTCGGCCTGCTCATCGATCTCAGCACGATGCTGCTCCTGGTGGCGGCGCTGCTCGCGCTGTCGAGCACGGCCTCGCGCGAGTTCGTGGCAGCCCGCCGGTACCGGCGCCGCGCCGCGCGAATCCTCCGGCGCGGCCGGTAGCGCGGCGCCTCGACCGCGGTCGGCTACCAGGTCACCGGCAGCGCGGTGATGCCGCGGAACACGAAACCGTTCCAGGCCATCTCGCGTCGGGCATCCACCCGGATGCCCGGGAAACGGCGATAGAGCGCCGGCACGGCGATCTCGCCGATCATGGTCTTCGCGGCCCAGCGACCCGCGCACTGGTGCACGCCCTTGCCGAACCCGAGGTGGCCGCGCGCGTTGCGGTGGATGTCGAACGCGTCGGGGTTCTCGAACGCGGCGGTGTCGCGGTTGGCCGACGCGAGCAGCAGGCCCATGTTCTGGCCGGCGGGCACGCGAACGCCCTGCAGGACGGCGTCGACCTTCGCCTCGCGCGGGAGCATGCCGATCGGCGACTGCCAGCGCACGCACTCCTCGAAGGCGTTGCCGTAGAGCTCGGGGTGCGCGATGGCGTCGTCGCGCTGGTCGGGGTGCAGGTCGAAGGCCCACACGAGGTTCGTGATCATGTGCTGCGGCTCGTTCATGCCGCCCGAGATCGTGAGCTTGACGTTCGCGCGCACGACGCGCTCGTCGAGCCCTGCCTCGAGCAGGTGCGAGGTGATCGACCGATCCGGCTTCGCCCGCAGGTGGGGAATGAGCTCGTCGAGCACCGCATCGACGTCGGCCCGTGACTGGTCACAGCGGCGCCAGATGTCGGCGTCATCGAGCACGTTCCCACTGCCCGCGATGAAGTCGGCCGACCAGCGGGCCATGTCGCGCACGTCGACACCGCGGAACCCGACGAGGTCGATGAGGTTCTGGCTCGCGATCGGCGCCGAGTAGTCGCGATTGAGGTCGGCCTCGTCGGGACCGACCTCGTCGAGGTGGTCGAGCCACCGCTCGACGGTCTGCTCGGTCATGGGCGCCCAGTGCTGGGCGATCGGCTTGGGCCGGAGCGTCGGATTGATCGAACTCCGCTCCGTCGCGTGCTCGGGGTCCGGCTTGCGGAGCATGGGCTGATCACCGAGGGCGCGCGACATGAGCGCTCCCGTGACGTCGACCGAGAACGTCTCCTGGTCCTGCTCGGCCTCGACCACGGCCGCGTGCGTGGTCGCGAGGTACCTGCCGATCGCGGGCGCGTGCACGACGGGCCCGGCCGCCCGCAGGCGCTCGTAGGTGGGGTACGGGTCGCGGTGCAGCTCGGCCGGGTCGACCTCGACGATCGGGGCGTCGACCGGGTCGAGAGCGACGGTCACGGCCTCGTGCGCGACGGCAGGAGTGGATGCTTCGGTGCGGGACACGGTGACCTCACGACAGTGTGTGGGTGAATTGGCGTGCGTCGAGTCTCACACGCCGATTCCCCGGTGTCACCCGGCTATCGTCGGCCATATTCCCCACGTCACCCGAGGAAAGCGGCGCCGCGAGTACTCCTCGAGTCCTGCGCCGCGGTCAATCGTCGAATCGGATGAGCGGCGCCACGACATCCCTCGAGAAATCGATGAGTGCCTTCACGCGCTCGGGCTGCGGGCCGGGCCGCCAGGCGACGAGGATGCCGATCGTTCGCGGCATCTCGCGGATGCGCAGATTGACGACATTGCTCCCGTCCCACGTGACGGGTGTGAACCGGCGGGCCATGAGCAGCGAGTAGCCGAGCCCGCGCCCGACGAGCCCGCGGCAGAGGTCGTAGTTGGCGGTGCGGTACTTGATGCGCGGCGTGACTCCGAGGGCCGACATGAGTTCGAGCGTGTGCTGCCGCGACGGCGCGATGTCGAGCAGCACCATCGGTTCGTCGGCGACCTCGGCGAGGTCGACGACGTCGCGGTCTGCGAGCCTGTGGTCGGCCGAGACGATGAGGTCGGCGCGAGTGCGGTGCAGCACGACCCGAGAGAACTCGGGTGAGAAGTCGATGTCATACGCGAAGGCGAGGTCGAGGTCGCCGTCGTTGAGACGCTCGGCGAGTTCGTCCTGGTCGGCGAGCGAGAACCTGATCTCGACGTCCGGGTGCAGGTCGGTGAATTCGCGGATCAACAGGGGCAGCACGCTCGGCGCGAGCGTGCTGAGGGCGCCGACGCGCACCGGACCGCGCAGACTCGCATCGTGACCGCCGGTGACCGTGAGCGAGAGCTCGGATGCGCGCCCCAGCAGCTCTTTCGCGAGCGGTAATGCTGCTTGGCCGGCGCTCGTGAGCGTGACGCCGCGCGAGCGTCGCCGGAGGAGCAGCTGGGCGCCGACCGACCGCTCGAGGGCCGTGACGGCATCGGCGACGGCGGATTCGGAGGCGTGGAGACCGGCCGCGGCGCCGGCGATCGATCCGGCCTCGGCAACGGCCGCGAAGCACTCGAGCTGCCGGAAGGTGAAGTCGCCGCGCGGCGGAAGATGCAACTCGGTCACGGGGCAAGCGTACGGGGCGTGCGACGGCGTCTCCCGGCCACGCGCGCCGACGCGGTGCACCGGAGCGCCGTCGCAGCCCCGCAGCCGGCGGCCGCATCGCCACCGCCCCGCGTTTGCGGGACGGCGGCGATGCGGCCGTGGAATTCGTGCGGCGCCGAGCGCCGTGCAGCTACTTCCCGATTCCGGCCATGTCGGGCTTGCGCTTGGCGCCCTCGTCGGCCACGAATCCCTCCCAGTCGCCGTCGGTCTCGAACGAGTGGTCGAGCGGAACGTTGTCGCGGGCACGGAGCAGGAACGTCGCGGCAAGGCTCAGCAGCGTCACGGCCGTCAGGTAGATCGAGATCGCGACCCACGAGCCGTACGCCTGCAGCAGCGCCTGCGCGATGAACGGGGCGAATGCGCCACCGATGATCGCGCCGATCGCGTACGAGATCGAGACGCCCGAGTAGCGCACCGAGGCCGGGAATGTCTCGGCGTACCACGACGAGACCGGCCCGTAGCAGAGGCCGAGCGGAATCGCGAAGAGGGAGACGGCGAGCAGGAACATGAGCGGGTTGTCCTGCCCCTGGTTGACGAGCGGGAAGAGAATCCACACGGCGACCAGCTGTCCGAGCCAGCCGATGATGAACGTCTTCCGGCGCCCGATCGCATCCGAGATGTAGCCGGAAGCGAGCGTGGAGAAGAACCAGACCGCCGACGCGATCGTGACGAAGCCGAGCACGAGCGTGCGGTCCATGGTGAGCAGGCTGCCCTCGATCGAGCCGGTCGCGTAGCCCTGGAGGAACCCGCCGGTCGTCATGTAGCCCGCGGCGTTGTTGCCCGCGAAGATGAACGCGCAGAGCACGACGAGCCAGCCGTACTTCTTGAACACGACCACGATGGGTGCCGACTGCTGCTCGGCGTCCTGCGCGATCTCCTTGAAGACGGGCGACTCCTCGACCGAGCGGCGCACCCAGTAGCCCACGGCGATGAGCACGATCGAGAAGATGAACGGAATGCGCCAGCCCCACTCGTCGAAGAACGTGTCGGAGATGAGCGGCGAAATACCCGAGACGAGCGCGATCATGCCCGAGGCGAGGATCATGCCGAGCGGCACGCCGAGCTGCGGGTACATGCCGTACACGCCGCGACGACCGTACGGTGCGTGCTCGACGGCCATGAGCACGGCGCCGCCCCACTCGCCACCGGCGGAGATGCCCTGCAGAATGCGCAGGAGGATCAGCAGGATGGGCGCCGCGATGCCGATGGCGGCGTAGGTCGGCAGGAAGCCGATCAGCGTCGTGGCGCCGCCCATGAGGAGCAGGGTGAGCACGAGCATCGGCTTGCGGCCGATCTTGTCGCCGAAGTGGCCCGCGAGGAATGCACCGAGCGGCCGGAAGAGGAACGAGAGCCCGATCGAGAACAGCGACCAGAGCGTCGCGTACTGAGCGCCGGCCGGCTCGAAGAAGAGGTGGTTGAAGACGAGCGCCGCCATGTTGGCGTAGATGAAGAAGTCGTACCACTCGACGGTGGTGCCGACGATCGTCGCACCGATCACGCGCCGCCGTTCGGCGGCCGTCGGCTGCAGCTGCGCAGCGGAGGACTGGGCCATTGACATGACTCCTTTGTCAGGGATTTTCAAGCCGGATGGTGCAAGGGACCTCGCACCCACGGGCACTGAGCGTAACCCGGCATCGCGCGCGCCGAGACGGCAATCTCCGGGGGTACTTCCCCGGTTGGGGCGAGGAAGCCGCCGTGGGCGTCGAGCCGAACTGCCGCATCCCCAGTACTGACGCGGAAGTCGGTGACCAACCGTTCGGTCAGCAAACCCGCGCACGCCGCGCTCGGTTGCGCGGGAGCAGCAGATCGCCGCGTTCTGTTCGCATGACATGAGAAGGCGGGGGCGCACAGCGCCCGCGCACGCGTAGCGTTTCGACCCCCGACCGAAAGAGCACCGCGATGACGCACCTGCCAACCGAACCGGGCCCCGGGACCGGGCAGCGCACGCGCCTCGGGCCCGTCCTGCTCATCATCCTCGGGGTGCTGGCGGGCATGGGGCCGCTTTCCACGGACCTGGTACTGCCGTCGTTCACCGCGATCGCTGCAGATCTCGAAGCCGATCCCGCCCTGGTACAACTCACGCACACCGGTTTCCTCGTCGGCATCGCGATCGGCCCGCTCCTGGTCGGTCCGATCGCCGACCGCATCGGCCGACGCCCCGTCCTGCTCTGCCTGCTCGCGCTGTACACCGTTGCCGCCATCGCCATGGCAATCGCTGGCAGCGTCGTCCTCCTGCTGGCGCTTCGCGTCGCGCAGGGCCTCGGCGCGGCCGCCGGCGTGGTGCTTTCGCGGGCCATCGCGGCCGACCTCACGACGGGGGTGCGCGCGGTGCGCGCCGTGAGCATGATCTCCATCGCCGTCGGCATCTCGGCGCTCGTCGCGCCGACGATCGGCGGGGCGCTGCAGACGCAGTTCGGTTGGCGTGCCGTGTTCGTGGCGCTCGCCGTGCTCGGCGCGCTCCTGTTCCTGGTGGTGCTCGCCGTCGTGCCGGAGACACATCCCGCCGCCGAGCGCTCGCGCGGAGTCGGCCCGCTCTCGGCGCTGCACGGCATGAGCTCGTTGCTGCGGCGCGGGGACGTGCGCGGGTACGTCGTGGCCATCGGCGCCGGCTATGCGGCGATGGCCGCATTCCTGGTTGCCTCGCCATTCGTCGGGCAGCGGCTGCTCCACCTGAATCCCTTGACCTACGGCATCTTGCTCACGAGCGCGGCGACGGGCGTTGCCCTGGCGTCGGTGGTCAACACCCTGCTCGCGGGCCGGTTCACCGCAGGCACCTTGCTCATCGCGGGCCAGGTGCTCACGGTGGTGGCGGCGAGCACGCTGCTCGTGTTCGCAGCATCCGGCGCCCTCGGTGTCGCCGTGTTCTTCGCGTGCGCATTCCTGCTCTTCGCCGGAACAGGCCTCACGATGGCGAACACCACCGCGCTCACCCTCGCCGTCGCCGGCCGTTCCCGCGGCAGTGCGTCGGCCCTCTGCAGTGCGGGGCAATACGCATTCGGCGCCCTCGCGCCAGTTATCGTCGGCGCCGCGGGCACGAGCTCCGCGCTGCCGATGGCGCTCGCCGTCGCGAGCTTCGCGGCGCTCGGTGTCGTGGCGGTGGCGCTCGCCCGCCTCGGCGCCCGAGCCTGACCTACGCGATCGCGGACGCGCGAGCCGTCGCTCGCTTCGCCTCCTCCATGACCAGGTCCGCGTTGACATGCGCGCCCGCGAGGGCGCCGCTCGCCGCAGCGGCGCCGACCTGCGCGGCGAGATCCGTCACGTTGCCGGCGACCCACACGCCCTCGACGGACGTGCGACCGGTCTCATCGGCTTCGACGTACTCCCCCATCGGGTGGTGTGCGACCGTCAGCCCGAGCTCGCCGAACGGCCCGAGCCGCGCGATCAGCCGGCTCGCGACGACCACGGCGTCTGCGTCGATCACCGCGCCGCCTGCGATGCGCACGCCGACCACGCGGTCGTCGGCGACCTCGATCGCCTCGACGGCGTCGTCGACGACCGTGATGCCGGTCGCGGCGAGGGTCGCCGCGTCGTCAGCGCCGACCTCATGGTCGAAGGTCAAGAGCGTGACGCGGTCGCTGAGCTGCCGGAACAGCATGGCCTGATGCGTGAGGACCGGCCCGTTCGCGAAGACGACGATCGCTCGGTCACGCACCTCCCAGCCGTGACAGTAGGGGCAGTGCAGCACGTCCCGCCCCCAGCGTTCCCGCACGCCGGGGACGTCGGGCAACTCGTCGACGAGGCCCGTCGCGATCACGAGGCGACGCGCTCGCAGCCGGGAACCGTCCGCGAGCGTGACGGCGAAGCGAGCGGGGCCGGCCGCCAGGCCGGTGGCGCCCACTGTCACATCAGCGGGGCCTGTGCCCGGCGCCGCGGTGCCGGATGCCGTGTCCGCCACGTCCGCGTCCGGGTCGCTCGACACATCGAGCGCCTCGACGGCCGTGACCTCACCGTCGCGCACCTCACCCCCGTAGCTCACGACCTCTCGGCGCCCACGCGCCAGCAGTTCGCCCGGTGGGATGCCCTCGAGGCCCAGCAACCCGTGCACGCCGTCCGCCGCCCCGTTGCGCTGCTGCCCAGCATCGATCACCGTGACGCTGCGGCGCGACCGGGCCAGCATTAGCGCGGCGTTGAGCCCCGCCGCGCCGCCGCCCACGACGACGACGTCGCGCACCACCGGGTCGGCGAGCGCCTCGCCGAACGCGGCACGTGCGGGGCTCGCGCCCGCAGCAGCATCCTGCCCATCCCTCTGAGTTCCACTCATCCCTGGCCTCCTCGTTCGCCGCGCCCCGATCCGCATGATCGTGTCAGAACGATTCTGTGCGCCGGACACTAAGGCTGGCAACGAGCATTTCCAACTGGCAACATTGAGGGATGGACGTCTCCGACTCGCTCGACCGCACTCTCGATGCCGTCGGCCCGAGGCTGCTGCGCCTCCGGCAGCGGCGCGACATCACGCTCAAGCAGCTCGCCGACGACACCGGCATCTCGGCGAGCACGCTTTCTCGACTCGAGCAGGGCCTGCGCCGGCCGACCCTCGAGCAGCTCCTGCCGCTTGCCCGGGTCTACGGCGTCACGCTCGACGAGCTCGTCGACGCCCCGCCGACGGGCGATCCACGCGTCAACATGCGGCCGTTTCAGGGCTGGGGCGGCTCGACCTTCGTTCCCCTCACGCGGCGACCCGGCGGCATTCAGGCCTACAAGATCGTGCTGCCCGCCGGCCGCGACGACGCGGTTCCGGAGCCGCGAACGCACGAGGGCTTCGACTGGGCCTACGTGCTCAACGGCACGCTGCGCCTCGTGCTCGGCGAGCACGACCTGCTGCTCACGCCCGGCGAGGCGGCGGAGTTCGACTGCCGCACGCCCCACTGGTTCGGGGCGACGAGCGCGGGGCCCGTCGAGTATTTGAGCCTCATCGGCAAGCAGGGGGAACGGGCGCACCTGCGCGCGGCGGCGCGCTGAGCGCGCGCCGCCGCGGCCGGCTATCGCTTTGTAGCGGGCGCCTCGTCGGCCTCGAGCGGCTCCTCCTCGAACTTCTCGAGATCGTGTTCGAGGCCCTCGTAGACCGCGGGCTTGCGCGACCTGAGCGCGAGCCCGTACGCGATTCCGGCGACGATCGCGACGACGATCACCCAGGGCATCACCTGCACGTACACCGCGTCGGAGCCCGCGACGAGCGTGAAGTTGAACAGCGCGCCGATGCTGAACGCGGTGAGCGTCACGAAGCCGATGCCGGGTGCGATGAACGTGCTCCACCAGCGCGGGTCGCCCTTCTTGCGGAAGTACACGACCACCGCGAGCGCCGCGATCGCCTGCACGATGAGTACCGCGAGCGTGCCGAAGCCGATGCCGACCGGCACGAGCGTGACGACCGCCGGGAGCGGATTGCCCTCGGGGTCGGTCTCGCCCGCCACGGCGAAGATGGCCGCGACGAGGAGCCCGAACAGCAGGTTCACGAGCAGCGCGCGCTCGGGCACGCCACGCTTGTTGGTCTTCGCGAGCCACACGGGCAGCACCCGGGCGCGACCGAGCGCGAACAGATAGCGGCCGGCCGAGTTGTGGAAGGCGAGCTGCGCGGCAAACATGCTCACGACGAGCAGCACGAGGGCGATGACACCGACGAACGGACCGAGGTACTGGTCGATCAGCACGAGCAGCATGTCGCCGCCCTCGAGGTGATCGAGCGCGACCTGCTGCGCGTCACCCACTCCCACCGCGCTCACCATCGCCCAGGCGAAGAAGGCGTGCATGATCGCGACGACGATGATCGCCGTGTAGGTCGCCCGCGGAATCGTCTTGCGGGGCTCCTTGGCCTCTTCGCCGAAGAGCGCCGTGGCCTCGAACCCGATGAACGCGGTCGCCACGAGCAGGAACGCGATCCAGATCGAGCCACCGACGAGGATCTCGGGGCTGAACGCCTGCGTGAACGCGTCGAAGCTGTAGCCGGTCTGCACGAGCACCGAGATGGCGAAGGCGAGGAGGATGAGGACCTCGAGCACGAGGGCGACGCCGAGCACGATGGCGCTCACCTGGATGCCGCTGCGCGCAAGCAGGAAGACGATGACGAAGAGCACGAGCCCGATCAGGAACCAGTTGATCTCGAACCCGAACAGGGCCGGGAACGCGACCTGGCCCGTGAAGAAGCCGGTCGTGCCGACCGTGCCCGCGACGAAGAAGTTGTAGCCGAGGGTCGCGACGAGGCCGGTCACGAGACCCGCGGTGCGCCCGAGGCCCTTCACGGCGATCGCGTAGAAGCCGCCGGCGTTGACGAGCTCCTTCGACATCTGCGCGTAGCCGATCGCGAACAGCAGCAGGGCGGCGCCCACGATGAGCACCGAGACCGAGATCCCACCCCCGTTGCCAAAGCCGATCGCCAGCGGCATGACCACAACCGCGGCGGTGAGGGGGGCGACCGCCGCGAGTACGAGGAAAACAATTGACGGCACGCCGAGCTGATTCCGCTTGAGCTTGCCGGGTTGAGGCTGAGACACGAGAACTCCTTCGTTGCGTCGCCACACGAACTTTCATCATGCTCCTGTAGCGGCCGCGCGCGCATAACAACCCGTGCGCGATTTTTGCCGACGGGCGCGCGGAGCGGCGGCCACGGCATCCGGAGCTCGGGCGGCGTCCCGCGCGAGGCCCGACCGTTCCCAGCACGCGCCGCCGTTCACAGGACGGTCGCTCCACCGAACCATACGATGCAGGCCGACATGGCAGATGTATGGATCCAAGCCCTCGCGGCGAGCCCCTGGGCGCTCGGCGCGCTCTTCGGCCTCGTCTTCGCCGACTCGTTCCTCGTCGTCATCCCGGGTGAGCTCGCGGTCACGGCATTCGGCTCGGTCTCGTCCGAGATCGGCCCTCCCCTGTACGCCGTCATCGCCGTGGCCGCAGCCGCGGCCGCGCTCGGCGACACCTCGTGCTACTGGATCGGGCGTCTCCTCCACCCGGAGCGCTGGCGCATCGCCGCCCGCAGCAAGCGCTTCCGCCACGCGCACGCATGGGCGCGCCGCCGCCTCCGCAAGCACGTCGCGACGGCGATCTTCACGGCGCGCTTCATCCCGTTCGCTCGGCTCGCCGTCAACCTCACGGCGGGCGCGACGAAGGTGCCCCCGGCCAGGTACCTCGCGGTCGCGGCCGCATCGGCAACGCTGTGGGCGACCTACCAGGCCGTCATCGGGGCGGCCATCGCCGCGATCGTGCCGGGCGGAACGCTGACCGCCGTGCTGATCTCGATCGTCGTCGCCCTCGCGCTCGGCTGGCTCGTCGACGCCGTGATGGCGCGGTTCACGCGGCAGGCGACGCCCGCGCGGCGGGGCACGACGCCGCTGCCCTGAGCGGCGGAAGGGCGCCGCTCGCGCCCGGAAGAATGCTGCGAGCACAATCGCGTCGTCTCGCTCCGAGGCTCCGAGTGAGCATTCTGAGTGCATCAGGTGCGCGACACGCCGTGCGCGACGCCGGGCCATGGCACGAGCCGCACTCGGTTCGCCATCCACCCTGGCGCTCGCATCAGGTGACGTATCGGCCCGCAGAGGGCCGCCGCAGTTCCTCGGTGAACGCGTCGAGCACGTCGAGCACCTCCATCGCCAGCCACACGCGGCCCCGACTGCGTCCGCTCATCTCCTGCAGCATTCCTCGATCGACGAGTCGACGGGTGGAGAAGTCCCCTGCCGAAGCGTGGATCTCCGGATGCGACGAAAGCCCCGACCTCAGCAGGAAGTCAGGGCCTTCGGATGGCTGTGACGGTGGGATTTGAACCCAGGATCACCCACAGATGACGCAAGGTCACACGTCGTACTTTCGCGGGAATACGCGCATCCGCCCCCATCTGCGCACAACGGAGCACGCCGCCTCACACCTCAATCCTTGTCGGATTCTTGTCGGAGGAGCCGGGCCTCCCGGAGCGCCCCGAGGGCCGTCGCGACGCCGTCGAGGTCATCGGGGAAGAGGTCCGTGTAGCGGTCGAGGGTCATGGCCGCGTCGCGCGACGACCTGATCGGTACGCAGCACATTAATCACCGCCACGCCGAGGAGTTGAGGCGGATCCAAGACTCTCTCGCAGCGCGGATGGCCGGCGCGGCGCTCGAGCACGCCGCCGACGCCTGGGACGGAGACGAGGCGGTCGCCGAGTGGCTTCGGGAACGCGCCGATCACGTCGTACAGGTCGACTACTACGACGGAGAGGCGTGGCCGTGATGGGCTCGATCTGTCACTCCGACGGAACCTGCATGGCCAGCGGCGCGACGACATCGCACTGCGCCTCATCACGGAACGTGACTTCGATGGCCTCGAGCGCATCGTGTCCGCCGTGAACCGCTGCAATGTTCAGAAAACGGTCGTTTGCGTGGACGCCTGAGAGACTCCTCCAAGTCGTCCCATTCAGCCATTCTCCGGTTCAATATGTCGTTCAACAACAGGCAGGGTAGGAAGCGCTACTTGAACACATTTTTTGAACGAGGTGAGGAGCCATGGCACTGATCGGGCTGGTGCGAGTGAGCACCGCGAAGCAGGAGACCCAGCGCCAGCACGACGCGCTCGACCCGATCTGCATCCGCGTCTTCGAGGAGAAGGTGAGCGGCAAGCTCAAGGTCGACGATCGCCCCGGGCTGCAGGCGGCGCTCGACTACATGCGGGACGGCGACATGCTCGCGGTGCAGGAGGTCGACCGCCTGGGGCGTAACCTGCTGGAGGGCCTCATCGTCCTCACTGAGCTGTTCGAGCGCGGGTGCACCGTCAAGGTGCTTGAGGGCATCGCCGCCGGCGAGCACTCCGAGCGCAGCCTCATCCTCGACCTCGACCTCGCCCTCGCCCTAGCCGAGGACCGCCGTCGCGACATCGTCCGCAAGACGCGGAACGGGCTTGAGGCGGCACGGAGGCGCGGTCGGGTCGGCGGACGGCCGCGGGTGGTCAACGACGACAAGCGCGCCGTGATCCTTGCGCGGCGCGAGAGGGACGAATCAATCAGAGAAATCGCTCGCGCGGTCGGCGTCTCGGTCGGCACGGTGCACGCGGTACTGGCAGCGTCCCGAGCGGCGGGGGCGGCATGACCAGAGCCCCGTGGACATCGGGGCCACGGGGCTCTGGTGTGCGGTGATCGATCTAACTGAGGACGGCGGTGATTCTTGCTGCGAGCGTACTGGGACCGTCCCCCTTCTCGATGTCAATCCGAGAGGTGCGCCCGCCGATCCGTTCAACCTCGACGTAGACCCGGCCGTCACGCCAGCCGGCGTCCTGAACGATCAGAACACGACACGGGGAATCAGCGGGCAGAGAGAGCTGCTCGATCGCCAGACGCGCAAGGTTCTTCGGATGACGGAGCCCCTCCGGGAGCTCGTCCCAATCCGGCAGCTCGGTCATCGTCCATCTCCTCGAGTTGGCACGCTCTAGCCTACGGCGCGTCGTCCTGGCAGGCTGGTGGCGTGGATAACGAACACGTCATCGAGGATGATGCCCCACGCGGTGCGGATGATGCGCTCGAGGCCGCCGTCAAGCGGGCGGTCGCGAACGCGTCGGCGCTTTCGATCGAGCAGCGAGAGCTCATCGGTCGCATCCTCACCCGCCCCTGAAGTCGCGCGCCGGAGCGCACTCGGGGCGCACGGGGCAGAATCGGTGATCCGGGACCTGCAGGATTCCGCGGGTCGTGGGGGCGCACGGGGCGCACCGAACCCAACACGGATTACTACCGCTATTCGCCTTCCTACTACCACCTGGGCGCGTGCTGCGTCCGCTCAGAACGGCCGCTCCAAACCGACACGTGACACGGAAAGAGGCGGCTTTCCCGAGCGGGAAAACGGCCTCTGACCTGGGGTGATATGGAGCCGAGGGGACTCGAACCCCTTGCCTCCGCCTTGCAAAAGCGGCGCTCTAGCAGGTGAGCTACGGCCCCGTTTTTGCTGTGGATCATGGGAGAATCGGACTCCCGACATCCTGCTTGCAAAGCAGGGCACCAGAGTGCCTTTAGCCTGGTCAGAGCAGGTTTGTGAATCGTCGAAGTCGCATCTGGGGCACGTAACGGCTCAGCAGGCCCGCTCGGGTTCGCCCGGCGAGGACCGCCATTGGCTTCTCTCGGTTTACGAGTACAGGCTCTTAACCCGTGAGTAGAGCTGTCGCAGCGCCACGTCGGACATGTCGATGATCGGCTCGTACATGAACGAGTTGACGTGGATGTTCTCCGGCGTCATGAGGACCACGCCGTCGAGCGTCTCGATCGCCTCCGCCGTGCCGAGCCCTCGGCTCCTGAACGCGCGGAGCAGCGCGTACGCCTGATTGGCCGTGATGCCATCGGTGAACGGAGGGTCGGCGAGTTCGGTCACCATGTACTGCTCCGCGAGGATCCGGGTCGCGATGGACAGCACGATCTTGTGCTCGAAGTTGACTCCCTCAGGCGCGGCCAGCGCGAGGTCGGCCTGCGCGAGCACCAGGTCGATCACCGACTCGCCGGGCGACCCCCAGGACGCGTCCCCCTGGCCGTGGAAGGTTCCGTTGAAAATCCGGTCGAGGTCAGCGTTCGTGATCGACGAGGAGTCCTGCTTCCAGTGCAGGAGCGAGGTCAGCCTGAGGTAGTCGGGGTCGTCATCGCCCTTGGTGTACTCGAGGATGTTGCGGGCGAAAGGGATCGACGCGACGCGCTGCATGCCGTCGCTGAAGAAGTTCTTCTTGAAGCCGTGGATGAACGGGTTCTTGACGTGGGCCGCCTGGTCGAGGACGACCCTCGACTCGCCCTTCTGCGCCATGAAGCACCTCTTGTACGAGACGACCCCGCGGCTGAGCAGCGTTCGGAAGAAGTCGAAGTTGTGCGTCAGGAGGATGAGCTTGAAGTCGGCGTGCTCCGCCATCTCCTTGAGGTACTGGATGATCGCGTACTTGTTCTTGTAGTCGAACGAGTCGGCGAGGTCGTCGATGATGAAGAGCGTCTCCCTGCCCGCGGCCTTGCGCGCCTCCATCTCGAACAGGACGTTGAGGATGTAGAGGGCTTTCTTCTCGCCAGTGCTCAGCACCGCCAGCAGGTCGTCGCGCTCGACGCTCGTCGAGTCGCCGCCCTCCTCGAACTCGAAGATGAGCTTGAGCATGGTCTCCTGGCCGAGCATGACCCGGTACTTGTTCTCGGCGCTGAGCCGGAACGGCACGAAGAAGCGCTCGTTGAAGATCTTGATGACCTTCTCCCACTGGGTGCTCTCGGCGGCCGCCTGCTGCTCGATCTCCTTGCGGCGTGCCTCGGTCTCCTTGAAGCACGTCACCACCCGGTCGAACAGCTCCTGGTGGGTCTTGAAGTACGACTTCCAGACGTCCTGCTGGAACGTTGAGACGTTTGCGAGCTCCGAGAGGAGGTCCACCCGGCCCGCGACGAAGTCGAAGAATTTGCGAGTGTCGACGTTCTTCTGTAGGGCCTTCTCGACGGCGTCCAGCTTCTTGCGGAGCGCGTCGTCAGCGGTGATGCGCTTCTTCTCCTCCGCGATCAACGCCGTCAGGTCAGCCGCGCTGTTCACGGCCCGCGGACTCTCCTCGCCGTGCAGCAGCAGGGAGTGGTTCGCCGCGAAGAACCCGTTGTCGCCGAGGCTCTTCGTCACCTTGGCCGCGTTGTAGAAGCTGAACGACGCCCGGTTGAAGAACGCGGACTCGTCGAGGAGCTCGTTCAGCCGGGTGACGTACTGCTCCAGCTCCGACTGCAGCGCCGGCGACCTTAGGATCGCGTCGACGTTGTCGTTGAAGAGGATGTCATACGGCAGGTCGGCGAACCGGGCGTCCTCCATCTGCTCGACCTCGTAGCTCACCCGGACGAGGGCGTCGAAGAACTTGTCGGCATCATGCATGAACACCTGCGACACCGCGCTGACGACATCCTGCTTCGTGCCGGCCTGCGCCGTGAGAGCAACGACCAGTTCGTCTCGGGCGTTGAGGAGGTCGACTTGAAGCCCTTCGTACTCCTTGCGGAGCGCGGCATTCACGAGGAGGGTCGAGGTCTCCTCGGTCGGCCCCACCTCTTCGTCGTAGGAGAGAACCACGACGACGTCCGACGAGTCGATCTCGCCGCCGGTCTCGTCGGTCACGCTGCGGGACGTCTCCCGCTCCGGGAACATGTGGTCCTTCGTCTCCGTTCCGTCCGACAGATCTCGGAAGGTCCGGGCGAAGGACGTCTTCATCGTGCCGTTGGGCGCGTAGACAGCAGCCGCGCTGCAGTCTCCGAAGTCGAACGTAGCCTGCAGCTCGCGGATGCCGTGGCAGTTCTTCAGCGCGACGTTCAGGGTCTCCATGCCACCAACCTAGAGGTGGCCGGCGACAAGTCGCGCATCACTAGAGCGGCAGGTCAGCTGGCCTGCGCGACGACCTCTCGGAGAGCGGGTCCGCGTCATCCGACTCGCACGCGGGCTCACCAGGAGCAGACGGCCGAACAGCTGGGCGTCACAGTGTGCTACTACGCGAGCGTGGACCGCGGCGAGAGGAATATGTTGCTGGATCGGTCGAAGCCTTGGCCGAGCAGCTGGGCGCGGCAGTGAGATTGAAGCTCGAAGCGAAGTGACCCGGGCAGCCCGAGCTGCGTTTGCAGAGCGCCCGTTGACTATGACGAGCGCCGCTGCCGGACGATCGAGGCGATGCGCTCGGCGGCCGACTGCGCTGGCTCGTGCTCCCAGATGCGCACCGGGGTCCACCCAGCGTCCACGAGCCGGGAGTCAGTGTCGGCATCCCGGGCCCGGTTGCTGGCGATCTTGCCCGACCAGTACGCGGGGTTCGCCTGCGTCTCCCGCCGGCAGTGCTCGGGGCAGCCGTGCCAGAAGCAGCCGTCGATGAACACGGCGACCTTCGCAGGTCCAAAGACGATGTCGGCCCGCCGCCGCAACTTCGGCAACGGGGCGCGGTCGACGCGGTATCGGAGCCCCATCGCGTGCAGGAGCCTCCGGACGGCGAGCTCCGGCGCGGTGTCGCGCGTGCGCTGCAGCTGCATCCGGCTGCGGACGCCCGGCGTTGAGGCATAGGACGCGGACTCGGAGTCCGAGCGTCTGGTGCGCTCATTCGATCTCGGCCGGCCGTCCACCCTTCAATCATCCTCCGGCCAGCTACTGCTGGTCCCGCAGCCGCTCGGCGATCTCCGGCCGCAGATCGACGGGGGTCCTGAGGTACGCCTCCCAGGCGCGGTCGAGCTCCGTCATGCCTCGCCGGCCGCGCTCCATCCAGCGGAGAAGCCGACGGCGGTCGCCCGGGCTGAGGGCGTTGGCGGCCGCGACGGCGTCGCCTATGTCGATCGGTGCTTTGTCCTGCCCGGACCTGCACCTGTTGCACTCGGTGACGAGCATCTCGGTCTCAGTGCCCTCTAGCGTGCGGACCTTCCGGCGCGAGACCGACAGGACTGCGGTCATCACAGGGTCGTCCCGGTACGGCTCCGCGCCCGCGATCCCGCAGAGGGTGCACATGTAGCCGTCGCGCGCGAGGACTGCTCGCCGCTCCTTGCTCGGGATGGCCTTCCGCGGCGCAGCCTTCCGGCGCTCCTGCGGGTCCCACACGGCGACTCCGGCCTTCACGAATCGCTGGTCCTCGGCGAGCAGAGACGCCTCTTCGGTGCTGGAGTGCACGACCCACCCGTAGTCACGGAGGTCACGGATGCGCCTGTCCACTTGCGACACGCCGGGGAAGGCATCCCGCAGCTGGTTCTTCGTGAAGGTGCCTCCCTCGCCGACGACCTGCAGGAGCCAGAGCGCCCCGCGGACCATCGTCCCCGCCGATGACTCGGGGTCGTCCCACGCCGGTTGTTCCACTGCTTCTTTCCCTTCCCGTGCACCCATTGCTGCGTTGCCCCCGCCGCTCACGCGACTGCGCCCGCGCGCCACGGCGGAAGCGCGCCCGCTGCGTCCACCCCGAGCTGCGGCACGCGGTCCTCGATGACCGCCGCGGGCACCTCGACCTTGCACGACGCCCAGCTGACCGACGGCGTCGAGTCACACGGCACGTTCGCGGCGATCCACTCTTTGGGAACCGAGCCGACGCCGACGACCTCGAGACCGGGAGTCAGGCGCACCGCGACCAGGACCCAATGGCTGTCGCGCAGCATTACTTCGCACTCGTGGCGCGACAGGTACGCGGTGAACCGGCCGGCCCGCGTCGTGCTCTTCACCTCGAGGTGGGCGGCGACGGGACCCTGGCTGAAAGCGATGTCGTAGCCGAACCCGTCGGACCACGTCGACACGTGGTCGACACGGCCGTCGGTTCCGTCTCGGAGCATCTGGACGAACGCCGCTTCTCCTGCCGCACCGACCTGCTCGCGCACAGCTGTGTCGACCTTGCCCCAGCTGCTGACGAGCTCCTCGTACACCTCGCCCGCACCGACGCCCAGGGCCTCCCCGGCAGAGACGATGTCCGACGGGAGATCGTCGGGCGACCGGACGAGCTCGTCCGCGTCCTGGAACCACGTCGGCGCTGCGTTCTCGAAGATCGCGCCGAGGATGCGGCTGGCCGGGGGAGCACCGGACCCCGGGAAGCCCAGGAGCCCCATGTCGCTGAGCCACGCGAGCGCAGTGGAGTACTGGGTCGGCGAGAGGTCGCTGTACTGCCTGTGCGTGTTGAGCAGGGCCTGGGCGCGCGGAATGCCCCCGCTCGCTGGGAGTATCTCCAGCCAGCGCCTGGCCGCGAGAAGCACGGGCTCAGGTGGAAGACGCACGCAAATGGCCCATCAGCGCTTGGAGGTCCCCCCGGTCGAGGCCGCCGCCGATGGGCGGCTCCTCGTCGAGGTCGGCGAGCTGCTGGACAGCAGGGTCGTCGAGGATGCCGCCCATGAACGCCAGCTTGTCGGCGAGCCGCGCCGCCACGACCTCGTCGATGGTGCGCTCCGATGCGAGCACCGTGACACGGGTCTCGGTGCCGGGCGGTAGCCCGAGCCGGTGGATCCTGTCCAGGCTCTGGAGGAACCGTCCTGCGGCGAAGTCGCGGTCCAGGTAGACGGCGTCATGGCACTCGTGGTGCAGGCTGATCCCTTCCCCGAGCGTGGCGGGGTTGGACAGCAGGACCATGCAGTCGTCGTCGCGCTTGAACCGCCGGATCTGCTCGTCCCGGTCCGGCGTGCCCCCGTGCACGACCGCGGGGCTGAACCGCCCGAGGACCCGCTCGAGGGTGTTGATGCTGCGGATGAAGGTCGACCAGACGAGCGTCTTGCGCCCGCGCGCCGCGTTCTCGCTGACGATCGCGAGCACTTCCTGGTACTTGGGCGACATCTCGTACGCGGGCAGGTCCTGCATCAGCTGGTAGAGCGACGAGCGCTCGGGGACCGGCAGCGGCGGCACGCGGTACGCCAACGGCTCGTAGCGGCTCGCTCCGACTGCGAGCAGCGCGGGGCTGGTCGCTGCCATGAGCATGTAGACCAGGATCTGCCCGAGTGCATGGAAGTCGCCCTCGTGCCCCGCCGCACGGGCGGAGAACTGGCCGACGAGTGCTTCGTATATCTCGGCGTGCAGCGGCGGCAGCGGGATGGTCCGGATCGCCGTCTCCACCGGGGGCAGGTCGAGCTCGCCCTTGGTCGTGCGCGTGAAGAGCGGCCGGAGCACGCGGCTCGCATCGGCCAGGCTCCCGCCGTTGACGGCCCGTATGACGCTCTGGCGGCCCGTCCCCGGCCAGACGAACCCGAAGAGGTTCTCCAGGTCCTTCGCGCCGTTGGGTGCCGGGGTGCCGGTCAGGATCAGCCGCCGCCTGCTCCGCGGCCCCAGTGCGAGGCAGGCCGCGCCGTACGCGCCGTCCGCGCCGAGCTTCATGCGGTGGGCCTCGTCGAGGATGATCATCGACGGGCGCTCCGTGAGCCAGCGGCTGAGCGCATTGACCATGTTAGGGAGGCGCTCGTAGTTGACGATCAGCGCTTCCGTGGTGCTGGCCGGGGCACCGTCGGCGATCTCCATCAGCAGCGGTGTCCGCAGGCACTCCGTATTCTCCTCCAACCACGCGGAGTAGCTGGACTTCGGTCCTACGATCAGCAGCCGATCGAGGCCCTCGGCCCGGCGCAGCGCCTGGAAGACGGCCAGCCCGACTCTCGTCTTGCCCGCGCCGGGGACGGAGAAGTTCGCGCCGTGCCGGAGCGACAGCAGCTTCGCGATGTCACGGCGCTGGAATGCCGTCAAGTCGCCCGCCCACCCCGGCCCGAGGGCGTCGGGGACCGACTCGGCGTCCACCGCGCCCGGCGCACCCGGGCTGGCCAGCTGGCCCGACACTGTCTGGGCATCCTGGAGCGAGTCCACGACCAGCGCCTGGAGCTGCGCGTCCCAGGCCACGTCGCCGTCCGCCTGGTGCGGCCAGCCGCCGAGGGCCCTGAGGTTCGTCAGGAGGTCGTCGAGTTCGATCTCGATGCTGCTGGGCGACCGCTGCGTGCTCGTCTGGAAGCCGACGGCCAGCCTGCGGAGATGGTCCTCCAGGCCAACTCGAGCGATGAGGCGTACGCGCGTGACCTCTGCCGCAAGGCTGATCGTGAGGCTCGGGCCGTCGGCAGTCATGACCGCGGGCGGACCGCATCAAGGAGCCACGCGACGCCCTCCCCGGGGGCGGAGAAGGTGCGGCCCGCCTGCCGGGCGAGGCTCTCGAGGCTGTCGCGGAGCACAATGAGTGCGTCGTCGAACGCGTCGTCGTCGAGCGCGCGCTTCGCCTTCGCCTCCGCGAACTCGTTGGCGCACTGCGTGACGTAGTCCGCTGCGTCGGTCAGCCGCTCGGGCACGGCGATCTGCCGCTTGACGAGCTCGGCGTTCTGCCCGGCGAGCTTCACGGCGACGTCGAAGGTCTCGCGCGCCTGCTTCATCACGTCAGCCGCCTGCGCGACGTCCTCGGGCGACGCGCTCTTGCCGTCGCGGGCCACGGCCTTGGCGCGGAGGAGCCGGTTCGTGAGAGCCTCGGCCGCGGCGGAATCGGTGCTCTGGCTCGGCACGGTCGCCCCTGGGATGCCGGGGACCGGGATGCCGCCCGCCGCTCCCGCGGGCTCCGGCTTGAGGTCGCCGGGCAGTCGGCTCTCGAGGTACCTGGTGTGGAAGTCGGCCTCGGCGAGCCGTAGCGAGGTCTTCGGGTAGTCGAGGAGCACCATCGCCAGGCGCGACTGCTTCAGCCGGTTGGCGGAGTCGGGGTCGGTCTTGGCCAGCTTCGTGTAGTCCCGGTGGAGCTCCCTCAGCTTCTCCTGGTGCTCCTCGAAGTCGATCAGGCGCAGCGTCGCCCCGTCGTCCGTCTTGCTGCGGTCGATAGCGTCGAGTATGAGCGCGTAGACCCAGCGGTCGCGCTGCAGCGTCGCGAGCTTGATGTTGAAGTCCTTGGCGACGTCGGCTTCGGAGCGGCCGCGCCCGAGCTCTTCGTCGATCGCGATCAGGCGGTTGATGTACGAGTAGTCGCGGCGGCGGTCCTTCCGCAGCTGGAGTGACAGCTCCACGGTGTTGATGTCCTGTCGGGACGTGTCGTCCGGCAGCACGCCGACCCTGATGTTCTGCTCGCCGAGGTCGATCAGGGCTGCGGCGCGCGTATTCCCGTCGACCAGGATCCCGTGCGGGCTCACGATGCCGGGCTCCCGCTGGCCGACGTCGTCCAGCTCGTCCATCAGCGCTGTGTACTCCGGGTCCGTCTGGTCCGGGTTCGCAGGCCGCTGCCTGAGGAGGTCGTGCAGATATGCCTGGGCCTCTTGGCCCCACGGCTCCTTCTCGATCGCGGCGTTGCGCTTGGCGTCGAGGGTCCGCTGCGCGCGGATCCTGTGGGTGTCCGGGTTGAAGTAGAGCATCTCGACCGGCATCGAGACCACGTAGAGATGGCGGGGCTCCCCGCGCCAGTCGATCGTGATCTTCGCGCCGTCCTCGTTCATCGCCTGGCGCAGGCGCTGGTCGATGACGGCCTTGATTTCTTCCCCCTTGGGAGGGATGCCGAAGTCTGGCATTGATGGATCTCCTCGGACTGGTGGATGGGTCCCGCGTGCCCGGGCACCCGGCACTGTCAGGTTATCGACCACCTCCGACGTCGGTCGGGAGACACAGCAGACGAAGGTCCGCCGGCGGTTCGAGGACTCCGGGTGCCCTCTCGCTCAGCTGATCTTCGAGCGGAGCCTTTCGGTGGCGAAGGCCAGGTGCCGGGAGTGGTCTCCCTGGCCGCGGAATGCCCGCCACTCTCCCAGGCGGTAGGCCGGGTAGCTGCCGCGGCGGCGCACCTCGATGTCGAAGTCCCGGCGGAGGAACTCGATCCGTCGCTCGATCTCGTGGTCGCCGAGGGCACCACCGACCGCCTTCCGCAGCGCGGGGAGCGAGACGAACCCTTCGCGGTCCCGGAGCACTCGGTACACCTCGTCGCGGTACTGGCTGCGCGCGCCGTGGTCATCGCCCGACGACCGAGTCTCCTTACGGAGAGCGGACGCGATCGCCAGCCCGACGGCACGAGCGACAGGCGGCGGGAACGCGTTGCCGATCTGCCGGTACGTCGCCGTCTTCCGGCCGCGGCCGTCGCCGAAGTCCCACTCGTAGCCTGGGCCGGCCCATCCCTGGATGCGCGCGACCATCTCGTTCGTCAGCTTCGGCACGAGGTCGAGCGGGGCGTGGGGCCCCGGCGCTGCGTCGGCGATCCCGAGGCCGTCCACGCCGATCGCCCGCCACTCGCGCTTCGCCCGGGTCGGGCCGAGGTCCGGGCCGCCGTGCTTCTTCGAGCCGCCCACGATCGTGGGTGCCACGCGGTCGGCGCGCTTCGCCCACTCCTCCGCGCCCGCCCAGCCGTTCGCTGCCATGAGGTCGTAGAGGGCGGAGCCCACGGTCTGCGCCGCTGGCGTCGGCTCCGGCCACGAGAAATAGGGAGCAAATTCCTCGCGCAGGGCCACGAGGATGAAGCGAGGTCGGAGCTGCGGCACGCCGAAGTCCTTGGCTTCCAGCAGTCTCCAGTCCGCGCGGTAGCCGAGCTCGGCGAACCGGTCGAGCACTGCCTGCCGATAGCCGGCGAAGCGCGGCATCGACAGGCCCCTGACGTTCTCCAGGAGCACTGCGTCGGGCTGCATCCGCCCCGCCGCCTCGACTGCCCACGCGAACAGGTCGCGCTCATCAGATGTGCCCAGCTGCTTGCCGGCGATCGAGAACGGCGGGCAGGGAACGCCGCCCGCGAGGAGCGAGACGCCCCGGTAGTCCTCCGGCTCCCAGACCGATCGGTCGGCGACGTCACCGACCGCGACCACGGGCCGAGGGGTGCCCTCCTCGGAGGCGAGCCGAGTCAGGTTCCGGTCGAGAGTCTCGGCGGCGGCCCGGTCGAGCTCGACGGCTAGCACATGCCGGAACCCTGCGAGATGGAGACCCAGGCTCTGACCGCCCGCGCCGGCGCAGATCTCGACGGCCGTCAACTCGGTGCTGCGTGATTTCCCATCCATGGTGGGCCCATTCTGGCAGGGGCCCCCGACATCGCAGGGACGCGCGCCGACGACGGGCACAGGCCGCCGCGAGTCAGCGGTTCTCGCGGCGTTCGCCGTACCAGAGCGGGTCGAACGGCGCGCGATCGTCGGGGGCCGCAGGCCTCAGCGAGAGACCTGACGGGCCAAGCGCCACAGGGCCGTCCCATCCCTCCTGTACGGGCGCGACGTGCCCGGCGACGTACTCCGTTCTCCGCGGTACCGGCAGGCCGAGGTCGCGCGCGGCGTCCCGCTGCCAGTCGTAGGCCCCGCCGAGGACGACGATACCCTCAGAGGCCAGCGGGTCCCGCGAGCCGCTCTGCCCTCCCCGGACTCGCCTGGTCACGTCGAGCTGGGCCGCGACCGTCGCCACCGCTGCGCGGCCGACCACCCGACCGGCGGTCCGCCGGAAGAGCTCCGACACCCGCGCGGTCCCGGCCCCAGCGTCGAGGACCGCCTCCACGTCCGACTCCGGCATGTGCAGCAGGGTGTTCGGGGGAAGCGGCGCGTCCTTCTGCAGCCACGCGATGGTCGCTCTCCCTGCCGCCGACAGCGTCCGCTTGGCGTCCCGGTTCTGACCGGCGTTGAGGAGCCCCTCGGATGCCCGCACGACGCCGACCGAGAACGTGGACTCCCGGTCGCTGGCGGTGATGACCATGCACAGCTCGCCGACGGCCTCCGGCGGGAGCATCCAGCCGCCGGAGCCCTGGCTGTACTTCGCGTCGACCTCGTGGCCGGCGATGCGGTAGTCGAGCTTGTCGCCGTCGCCGTATTCGAACTGGCGCTGGAGGTTGATCTCCACCAAGGTGCCGAAGTGCGTCTTCTCCGTCTTGAACAGCTGGTCCCACCGGTACCGCCGGGTCCGCACTCCGTCGTACAACTGGTCGAAGGTGTCACGGAGCACCTGGCCGGTGATGGTGCCGTCCGGGTCGAGCCCCTCCATCTCGCGCACCACGCTGTCGCGGGCGTCGTCTTCAGGCAGCGGGAGAGGCAGCAGGGTCACATCAAGGACGTTACCGGCACGGGGCGGCCCGGCCTCCGGGGTGCTCCGCAGATGACTACTCGACGACGACGCGCCGAGGTCTCTGAGAGCGTGCAGCGTCTCCGGGGCCAGATCTGCACTGGCGAGCTCGCCGTCGGGTCGGGTGCGCTCCCCGAGGACCACTGCGCGGCCGTTGACCGTGTCGTCCGGGTAGAGGCCCCCGTGGAGCTGGTGCGCGATCTTGGTGGCCAGCAAGCAGGTTGGTCGGCAGCTCCTTCTCCTTGCCCGCCTCGTCGAGCCACAGGACGGAGCCACCGTCGATCTCGACGGGCTGGACCAGGGCGTCGCCGAGGATCGCGTTGATCGCTCCCGGAGCGCCGGCCGCGACCGGCCGAAGGACCGCGACGTCACCGCCGGGCTCGATCAGCAGTCCGAGGACGGTCGTCGGCATCGGGGCTTCCTCCATGGATCGATGATCCCAGAACCGATGCGGATCAGCCCTGCCGCAGGCGCTCGATCTCCGCCTCCAGCTCGCGGACCCGGGCCTCCAGGTCCGCCTTCGTCGGCCTGCCCGCTCGCTTGGAGGGCGCAGACGGAGCGGCCGCCGCACGAGCCACCTCCGGCTCGGCCACCAGCCCGGTGGCCGAGCCGTCGACGATCGTCGCTGGGTCCAGGCCGCACTCCGGGCACGACCTCGCTCATGAACGCGTTGTGAAGGGTCTTGTGCGTGTAGTGAGCGGTCCGCTCGACGATGTGCCCGCAGTAGAGGCGGAGCCGCCACCTCATCAGCTCATGGGGCGGCGGCGTGGGACGACTGCTGAACAGCCGAGCGATCGTCTCTTTCTGCGTCGGCGACATCGGCGGTGGCGGGCAGCACTTGCTGCAGTGCGTGGTCAGCAACCCGGAGACCGAGTGCCGGGCCGCGTGGCACTCGCCGTGGTGCTCCTTGTAGACCGCTTCCTCGGCGTCGTAGCGGGCGCGCTCCTCGTCGGTGAAGTACATCGTGCCCTTCGACTCCCAGTGCTCATCGTCCCGGTACGGTCGCCCGCAACCCGGGCAAGGCTCGCCGGCGGCGTACTGCTCCCAGGTCAGAGAGGGGGGACCTCGCACCGGACCGCATCGCGAATCTGCTCGCTCTGCTTCTGAGCCCGCTCGGCCGCATTGGTCAGCTCGAAGGGGGCGTCGAGATCCCCGCGCCGCTCGTAGTCTGTCATTTGCACCATGCACCGACGCTAACCCGCATGAAGGACATGCGAGCCGAGCCGCCTCGCCGGGGGCGCACTCGGCCTCGGCGGGGGAGCGGCTCCCGCGTGGTTCCGCGGGAGCGATGGGCGCACAGGGCGCACTCGACCCAACACGGATCACTACCAGAGTCGACCAGATCACTACCGTCATGGGGGCTTCCAACCATCGGTCCCCGGCCTGTCCTGGACAGCGAAAGAGGCCGCCTCCCTCAACGGGAAACGGCCTCTGACCCGGTTTTTGTGGAGCCTAGGAGATTCGAACTCCTGACATCTTGCTTGCAGAGCAGGCCCAGTGAGCGAATTATGCCTAGTCAGGGCTGTTTTTCTTCGTAGGCCGAGCGCACTTTGGGCGCACCAGCACTCACGGACGACTTCCGAGCATCACGGGCACCTGCGATCGGGCGAGCAAAAACGCGTGGAGATCCCGGTCGAGCATGGCCGCGAGCCGTAGCGTGTCCTCGTGCGCTTCCTGCGCGCTCAGGCGCGCCCCCTGGCCCGGCAGGGGCATTCCGTTGACGAGCGGCTCGTGGTGGGCGACCCGGTTGCGCAGTTCGTTGACGCGGCTGACTATGGCCAGTGCGTACTCGCGATTCCACCGCTCTTGATCGGCTTGGGCCTGCGCTCGCCCACCGGGGAACGCTTTGTCGAGCACGCCTCTCCACAGAACCTCGTAGTCGCAGCGAACGCGGCGCGGGGGCTTACCGGCGTGGTCGCCCTTGTCGAGGATTCCTCGCCAGAAACCGAACATGCACTGTGCGACGAGCTTGCCCGGCGTCTTGGGCTCTTTGACCTGACCCCATGCCGTGCTCAGCGTTTTCATGGAGCGGTCATCGAGCGGCATGGCTGGGTTCTCGTACCAGTTGGTGCCCCACTTGACTTCGAGTTGCGCGCTCATCGCGTTGCGCAGCGCGACCTCGAGGATCGCGAGGTCGCGGAGGAAGGCGACAGCCAGGTCGCGGTCCCAGAGGTAGAGTTCGCGCGCTCGATCGGGATCCCCTGCAGCGGCGGAGATATACGTGCCCATCCGCGTCGGAGTGATCGACCGGTCCAGCGCCGCGACGTGGTGGGCAGGCATCGGCACTGGACGAAGTCTCCTCTTCGATGTAGTGTGGAGGGGAAGTCCCCGGCATAAGCCTCTGTCGAACACGAGTCGGCACGCAGCCGGGGTTTTTCTTTGCCTCCGAGTCTATGGGACCCGTGAGAATTGAGCGCTCACACCACCTCGCCTGCCGGGGCGACGAGGGCATCGATCTTCGCCATCAGCGGCGCGAGGGCGTGTGGATTAGCTAGCAGGGCGGCTCGGTACCGGTGATCAAGCGGGGACGGCCGCTGACGATCCTTGTCAGATTCTTGTCGGATCACCCTCGCCCGGCATGCCGAAGGCCCCGACTTCCGCGTCATTCCGGGGAAGTCGAGGCCTTCGCGAGCGCGGTGACGGTGGGATTTGAACCCACGGTAGAGTCGCCCCTACACAACATTTCGAGTGTTGCACCTTCGGCCGCTCGGACACGTCACCGCCGAAGAGAATACGCGGGCGCCACTCCCGCCGCAAATCCGCGGCGCAGCGCTGTCGCAGGGCGGCTCTAGGCTGATTCGCATGGCTGCTCCCCGACCACGACCACCCGGCTACGTGTGCACCGAGTGCGGGGCGACATCGGCGAAGTGGCTCGGTCGGTGCACCGAGTGCGGGTCGTGGGGCACGGTCGTCGAGCGCAGCGCGGCCGGCCCCGCCAACCGTGTCGACGCCGCCGCCGTGCCCGACGACCGCCGCGCCGTGCCCATCACGAAGCTCGCGAGTGATCACGCCGTCTACTGGCCCACCGGCATCGGTGAGTTCGACCGCGTGCTGGGCGGCGGCATCGTGCCCGGCGCGGCGATGCTGCTGTCGGGCGAGCCCGGTGTCGGCAAATCCACGCTGCTCCTCGAGCTCGCAGCGCGCATCGCGTCGACCGGTGCGCGCGTGCTCTACGTCAGCGCCGAAGAGTCGACCTCGCAGGTCCGGCTGCGCGCCGAGCGAACCGGCGCGCTGCAGCCCACGCTGTACCTCGCGAGCGAGTCCGACCTCGCAACGATCCTCGGCCACATCGAGCAGGTCGATCCCATGCTCTTCATCGCCGACTCCATCCAGACGATCGCCTCCGCCGACGTGTCGTCGCTCGCCGGTCAACCGAGCCAGGTCCGAGAGGTCGCCTCAGCGCTCATCCGTATCGCGAAAGACCGCAACCTGCCGACCGTCATCATCGGCCACGTCACGAAAGACGGCCAGGTCGCGGGCCCACGACTCCTTGAGCACCTCGTCGACGTGGTGGCGCACGTCGAGGGCGACCGGCAGACCTCCCTCCGCTTCGTCCGCACGCTCAAGAACCGCTACGGCGCCACCGACGAGGTCGGCTGCTTCGAGATGACCGGCGACGGCATGACCGAAGTGGCCGACCCATCCAGCCTCTTTCTCGCCCAGCGCGGGGCGCCGGTCTCGGGCACCTGCGTCACCGTCGCCCTCGAGGGCCGCCGCGCGATGGCCGTCGAAATTCAGGCGCTCGTCGTGAAAACCAGCGCCCCCAACCCGCGCACGGTCACCAACGGCGTCGACTCCAGTCGCGTCGCCATGCTCGTGGCGGTCTTGCAGCAGCGCCTGTCGCTCAATTTCGCGGGCCACGACGTCTACGTCTCGACCATGGGCGGGATGCGCCTGGTCGAGCCCGGCGCCGATCTTGCCATCGCGACCGCGCTCGCGAGCGCCCTCATGAACCGGCCTGCCAAGCCTCGCTCGGTCGTCATCGGCGAGGTCAGCCTCGTCGGCGAGATCAGGCCGGTGACGCAGCAGCGCATGCGCGAAGCCGAAGCAACGCGGGTCGGCCTCACCGACGTTGTCGACGCCTCGCTCGAAACGGTACACGCGGCGATCGGGCGAGCCCTGCTGCCCGCCGCACCCCGCGGGGAGTAGCGCACCGGCAACACCCGTCGTGCTGCCTGATTCATCGTCGCCTCGGGGAGCGCGCCGCGCGCGAATGTCGACGATCGGTGGCTGGCAGATGCCGCGATTTCGAGCCGAAAACGAACACCTGCCAGCACTCGATCGTCGGCGAGTCGAACGCGCGAACGGGGCGCCACCCGTAGTGAGGTGACGCCCCGTTCAGGCGTTGCGCCGCTCAGGCGGCGCGGTCGGCGTTCGCCTACTCGACCATCGCGCGGCGACGAACCAGCAGGAGCGTGCCACCGAGCACAAGCGCGGCGAGCGCGGCCGCGATGCCGAAGAACATCACATTGGAGTCTTCGCCCGTGGCGGCGAGGTCGTCATCGCCACCGGCAGCCGGAGGAGGCGTCGTCGTGTCGGGCACGTCGACCGTCTCGGTCGGCGAGGGGACCACCCCGCCGTCGTCGTCGCACGTGACCTCGATCGGGAGGATCACGTACGAGCCGGACGGCTGCGCCTCCAGCACGATCTCGAACGTGTCGGTGAGGAAGTCGGCAGGGATCGTGACGACCAGCTCCGCTGCACCGTCGGTGACCGTGGCCGTGCCGACCTCGACGGTCGTGGCCTCGCCGGCCTGATCCTCGACGTAGGCGGTTGCCGTCAGCTCGGTGTTCTGGATCGCGCCGAGCGAGCCCATATCGGTCTTGCTGACCTGGAACGTGGCCGAGTCACCGCAGGCGATCGGCTCCGACGGGAAGCCAGCGACCTCGAAGGAGTTGCGCTGCTGGTTCGGGGCGACGCCGTCCTCCTGGCTCTGGATCCACGAGACGAAGGCGTCGAGGTCGATGAGGCCCGTGTCGGCGACCTCGCTCGCGTTCGTGAAGGCGCGGAAGTTGTCGCCACCGGCCGCGAGGAACGTCGGAGCGACGACGTTGTAGGTGCCCTCCGCCGTCACCGCCTCGCCGAAGAGGTACATGCCCGTGATGCGGTCACCCTCGGGGCGTGACGCGTCGTACGTGTACGTGAAGCCGTCCGAGATGCCGAGCTGCAGGTAGGGGCGGCTCGGAACGTTGCCCTCGGCATCGGTCTGCCACTGCTGCTCGAGGATCTGCTTGAGCGTGTCGCCCGCCACGGTCGCAACAGACAGGTTGTTCGCGAACGGAAGCACCGTCGCCGCATCCTTGTAGGTCAGCACACCGTCGTCGTTGATCAGGTCAGCGCGAAGACCGCCCGGGTTCATGACGGCGAGGTCGACGGCGCGGCCGGTACCGCCGACCGACTCGAGCATCGACGTAGCGACCACGTCGCCGAGCGATGAGGCGTTCGCGCGGTCGTCCTCAACCGTGATCGCGCCCGTCTCGTCGTAGACCTTGGCGCGCGTGACGTCGTCCGTGAGCGTACCGATCTGCACGCTGCCCGCCTCGTCGGCGTCGGCGACCGCCTGGTCGATGATCGCGCGGATGTTCGCGAGGCGCGGGTCGACGGCGACCTCGGCCGGCGCGTCAGCCGCGTCCATCGTCGGCACGATCGAGCTGTCGGCTGCCGTCACGGTGTTCTCGGCGTCGACGGTGAGCACGACCTGGGCGATGTTGCCCGCGTACTCGCCGCCCTGAACGACCGGGCGGGTCTGCTCGCTGCCGGGGATCGGTGCGTCGTAGGCGTACGTGCGGTGCGAGTGCGCCGTGTAGATCGCCGAGACCGCGGGGCTCGTGCCGTTGACGATGTCGTTAAAGACGTTGCTCGCCGCGACGTTCTCCTCGAGGGACACGTTCGAGAACGGCGCACCCTCGTGGTAGGACGCGACGATGACGTCGGCCTCGCCCGACGCCGTCAGGCGGTCGGCGACCTCGTTGACCGCCTCGACGGGGTCGGTGAACGTGTAGCCGGCGATGCCGTCGGGCGAGACCAGGGCGGGGGTCTCCTGCGTCACGGCACCGATGATCGCGACGTTCACGCCGTTGACCTCGAAGATCGCGTACTCATCGAACGGCTTCGTGCCGTCGGGGCCGACGAAGTTCGCGGCCAGGTCGGGGCCGTCCGTCAGCGGGGCGATGCGGTCGATCGCGTCGGCCGCGCCCTTGTCGAACTCGTGATTGCCCTGAGTGAAGGCGTCGACGCCCATCTCGTTGAGGATGTTGATGGCCGGCTCGTCATTGAGGATCGACGACTCGAAGATCGACGCTCCGACGTGGTCGCCGACGGTGAAGACGAGGCTGTTCGCCTCGGTGAATCCCTGCTGGGCCGTCAGCACGGTGGCTGCATAGTCTTCGCCGTCGAGGATGCGACCGTGGAAGTCGTTGATGCCGATCAGGTTGAGCTGGGTCTCACCGGGTGTCGGCTCGATGATGTTGGGGGTGAGCACGGCGGCCGCGGTGGGGGAAACGAACGCGGTGGCTGCGAGCGCACACCCGGCGATCGTCGCGGTCGCGCCGCCGATCACGGTGCGTCGGGTTTTCGTCACGGGATGACTCCTGCCTGAGTGAGTGGGGACGCGTCACCATGACACGCACATCTAACGTTCAGGTAAATCGCGGGCGGGAGTCGCGTTGAACTTCGGCGGAACCGCGGGCCACGCGATCTCCCGCACGGGTCAGCCCCGGCGTGTCGCCTATTCGAGCACGAACGTCGCGGGAGCCGATGGGATGCCCCCGATCGAGACGACGAGGTTGTACGTGGCGCCACCCCCGACCGCCGCGGGCCGCTCGCCATCGCACGTGTCGGGCGTCGAGCGTTCACGGACCCACGTGATCGCCGGCGCGTCGAGCGATTGGCCCGACTCGAGCTGCACGACATCGTTGGCCGGGTTCTCCTGGCAATCGGTCGACACCCAGATCGTGTCCGCCCCGCTCGTCACCGTGTAGACCTGCGTCGCCGTGCCGATGTCCATGACGCACGGGGCCGCGCCAGCGTTGGTGACGCGCAGCGAGAACTGCGGCTGCACGCCTTCCGCATACGACGGGGCATCCGTGAACGCCTCGACGATGACGGTGTCGGCCGTGCAGTCGGCCACCGGCGCCGGCAACGGCTCGTCCGATGGTTCCGGCGACTCGCTCGGGGTTCCGGATGCCGGCGACGTCGATGGGGCGGTCGGCGAGGAGGCCGTCGGCGTCGGGCCCGCCTCGCTGGTCGCCGCTCCCCCGACGAGGGCCGAAACGCCCCACCACACGAGCGCGATCACTACGACCGCCACCACCGCCACGGCGATACGACGGCGCCGATAGACGGATGCTGGGTGTCGCTTGGCCATGATCGCCAGCGTACGAAGCGCGAGCGGGCCCACCGCGCTGAAACGCCGCGGCTCACCAGGGGAAGCCCGATGAGCCGCGGCGTCTCAGCGTCGCCCGGAGGGTGCGCCGACGGCGGTATTACCCCGCAGCCTGGCGGCGACGGAGACCGAACACCGTGAGCGCGCCGGCCGCGAGCAGCACGGCGCCGAGCCCGAAGGCCCATGCCGTGTCATCGCCTCCGGTCCGCGCGAGGTCTTCGCCGCCATCGAAGGCCGGCGGAGCGGTCGCGCCGGGGGTGGTCGCCCCGGGGGTGGTCGGCGTGACCACCGACGCGATGACCGTGAACTCGGCGCTCGCGGTCAGGTCGCCCTGCGTGAGCACGATGCGGTAGTCGCCGGCCGCCGCAATGCCCTGTGACCACACCGTGAACGCCAGGGTGCCGTCGACGGCGGGCATCGTCGTGGCGGGGTCCTCGAACTCCACCGTGATGCTCGTGCCGTCCGGGTAGAGGATCTCGACCGTCACGGGCACCTCGGGCTCGAACCCGGCGGCCTCGACCGGCAGGCCCGACTCGCTGAGCTCGGCGTCGGTGATCACGCCGGGCACGGAGACTGTCGGCTCGCCGGGAACCGGCTCGGTCGTCGGCGGCGTCGTCACCGGCGGCTCGGTCGTCGGCGGCGTCGTCACCGGCGGCTCGGTCGTCGGCGGCGTCGTCACCGGCGGCTCGGTCGTCGGCGGCGTCTCGCTCAGCTGCAGACCGACGACGGCGGGGTTGTGGTCGGACGAACGGAACATCGTCTCGTCGTACAGCGGCACAATGTTGTAGTTGTAGCGCGAATACTCCTGGGCGATCTGCTCGTTCGCGTTGATTGGCCACACATCGGCGCCCGTGACGTACTCGAGCGCGGCGTTCGACGCGAAGACGTGGTCGAGCGAACCGACCGTGCCGTCGAAGAGGTACGAGTAGTTGTCGCTCATCGTCGACGTCAGATTGGCGTATCCGGCCGCCTCGATCGTCGTGGCCGGTGTCTCCTTCGAGTAGGCGTTGAAGTCGCCGACCAGGAACACGAGGTCGGTGCCGGCGGCCGCCTGCTGCTCGTCGGCGAATGCGACGAGTGCCTCGGCCTGGCGGGTGCGGTCGCCGTTCCAGCCACCGACGGCGCCAGCGGGGCCGACGGCGTCGTCACGGTCCTCATTGTCGCCCGAGCCGCTGCCGCCCTTCGACTTGAAGTGGTTCACGATGACGACGAGCTTCTCGCCGCTGGCCGAGTCGACGAACGTCTGCGAGAGCGGAGCGCGGCCGTTCGAGAACGCGGCGTCGTCGAGAATCTCCGACTCGCCGTCGAGCTCGACCGTTGCCGGCTGGTAGATGAAGGCGGTGCGGATCACGTCGTCACCCGTCGCGGGGATGACGGACGGCGAGGGCACGTACGCCCACTTCTCGCTTCCGGCGGCCTCGTTGAGTGCATCGACGAGGGCGGAGAGCGCGGTGTCGCGATCAAGGCCGAAGTCGCTCGAGTCTTCGATCTCTTCGAGCGAGACGATGTCGGTGTCGAGCGCGTTGATGGCCTCGACGATCTTCACCTGCTGGCGCTCGAAGTTCTCGGTGTCCCAGGCGCCGCGCGGCAGGCAGTTGTTCGCCGCAATGGGGTTGCCATCGCGGTCGCGGTAGTTCTGGTTGGCCGTGCAGTAGTCCTCACCGAGTGACGTGAAGTAGTTGAGCACGTTGAACGTGCCGAGCGTGAGCGAGCCACCCACGTCGGCGGGCGACGTCGTGCGGTCGTTCTCGAACGTAGCGGGCGCATCCTCGGGGTTGTCGCCGGTGAGCGGCACCGTCGGCTGGAAGCGGTACGAGCTGTAGTCGAAGTGCACGACGACGGGGTCGGTGAACGAGACCTCCGCACCGACGCGAACGGGGTTGTCGATGGTGAGGTACGGAAGCGGCAGGTGCGCGTTGACCATCGAACCGCCCGAACGCTCGAGGAAGTCGGTCGTTGCGCCGTCGTCGAGGATCACACTGTGCGCCTCGTTGTACTCGAGCTGTGCCTGCGCTTCGTCGCTGAGGGGCGCGCCGGCCTCGGTCGGGGTCACGAGCGGCTGGTCGCCGACCGCGAGACCGATCTCGCCGTACTGGTTGAGGCTGTAGTTGTCGGCGACGATGTAGGTGCCCGCAGGCTCGATGAGCATGTGCTCCCAGACCTCGCGCTCGTCGTCGGTCTCGGGCCACTCGACCGCGGCGGGAACGACCGGGGCGAGCGGCTCGACGAGCTGCGTCACCGCGCTCGCCGAGATCTGCGTCGAGCCGAAGCGCTCGCCGACGACGCCGGTGACGCTCACCGAATCGCCGATCTCGACCGAGGTCGCGAACGACGGCCCGTACACGAAGATGCCCGTCGAGGCGTCGTGCGAGGCGGGGTCGGCCTCGCCGGGCTCCTGGATGTTGAAGCCGCCGAGACCGCCGGTCGCGTAGACCGCGGTCACGACGCCCGTGGTCTCGACCGTGTCGCCCTCGAACGGCGACGCCATGCCGGGGCCCTGGATCTCGGAGATCTCGCGGGGCGTTGCGGGCCCGGGCGGCGGCGTGGTCGGTGGGGTCGTGGTCGGCGGGGTCGTGCCCTCACCGCCGGAGTTCTGCGGCGTCGGGGTGCCGGTCGCGAAGTCGTTGGCGTTGTTGTCGGTGTCGACGCCGGCGGAAACACGAGCCGTCGAGGTGGCGTTCTGCGTGGCCGCGGCCGCGCTTCCCTCGTAACCTGCCGCGTTGGGGCCCCATCCGATGCCGTCGACGTAGCCCGCCATGCCCGCCGACACGAAGTCGCCCGCCGGCGGCGACGATGGCCTGTCGGCGCTCGACGTGAGGATGACGCGACCGGTGGTGCCGCTCATGCTGAGCGAGCCGACGGCATCGGGCTCCGGGAGGGCCTCGGTGCCGCCCGATCCCGCTGACTGCTGCACGAGGAAGTAACCGCCCGGGGCGATCGTGCCCGCCAGCGTGGTCGTGCCGCCCCAGCCGCCGCTGGCCGATGCGTAGTGCAGCGCCCATCCGTCGATCGAGATGGGTGCGTTCGCGGGGTTGTAGAGCTCGATGAAGTCGTGGGTGTAGGTGGAGCCGGAGTTGCCACCGCCGCCGTAGACCTCGTTGATGACGACGTTGTCGCCGGCGGGCGCTGCACTTGCGGGCGCGGCCGGTTGCACTGCTGCGCCGAGCGCGCCGACGGTGACCGCCGCCGCCGCGATGGCGAGGATGCGGGAAAGTTTCATGGGAGCCTCACGGTAGTGACCTGGGAATCACCCGCACCGTACTGTCACCCCGCGACACCCACGGTTGCGCGAGGTGAGCAGCGGGTAAACGCGCGGCGACGAGCAGACTGCACAACCGCCCAATCGCGCGCCAGTCCGGGGCTCACCGGAATGAACCCAGAGCGCGGATTCAGTCGTCAAGGCGCTTGACCATGCGCGTGTTGCCGAGCGTATTGGGCTTGACCCACGGCAGATCGAGGAACTCGTGCACGCCCTCGTCGGGCGAGCGCCGCATCTCGGCGTACACCTGGTCGTCGACGATCTGCTCGGCGACGGCCTCGAACCCGTGCCGCCGGAAGAAGTCGGTCTCGAAGGTGAGGCAGAACAGGCGCTTGAGGCCGAGCTCGCGGGCGTCGTCGACGAGGTGCTCGAGCATCTGGTGCCCGACACCCTTGCCGCGCACCGCATCGCTCGTCACGATCGTGCGGATCTCGCCGAGGTCGAGCCAGAGCACGTGCAGCGCGCCGCAGGCGACGAGCTCGCCGTCCGCCGTCTCGGCCACGCGAAACTCCTGCACCGACTCGTAGAGCACCACGAGATCTTTTCGCAGGAGGATGTTCTGCCTGACCAGGGGTTGAATGAGGCCATGAATGGCGACGACGTCGGCGGTTTTCGCGCGACGGATGGTGACCCCGTGCATCCTGTCAGCTTACGCCGCGCCAGTACAGTGGGGCGAATGCGCCTCGGAGTCCTTGACGTCGGTTCGAACACCGTCCACCTCGTGATCGTGGACGCGCACCCGGGCGCGCGCCCGATTCCGCATTCGTCGCAGAAGAGCGTGCTTCGCCTCATGCGGTACCTGCAGGATGACGGGTCGATCTCGAAGGCCGGGGTCGAGGCGATCATGGCCGCCATGCACGACGCGGCCCGCATGATCAGGAAGAGCCAGCTCGACGACCTCATCCCCCTCGCCACGAGCGCCATTCGTGAGGCCACGAACGGCAAGCAGGTGCTTCGCCGGGTGAAGGCCGAGACGGGCATCGACCTGCGCGTCATGTCGGGCGAGCGCGAGGCCGAGACGACGTTCCTCGCCGTGCGCCGCTGGTTCGGCTGGGCCGCCGGTCGCATCATGCTCATCGACATCGGCGGAGGTTCGCTGGAGCTGGCCATCGGCGACGATGAGCTGCCGCAGCTCGCGATGTCGCTTCCGCTCGGCGCCGGGCGTTCCACGATCACGTACCTGCACAACGACCCGCCGCGCGAACAGCAGCTCGACGAGCTCCGGCAGCACGCCCGCCGAGTGATCACGGATGCTCGAGCGGCGTTCGACGGCGCCGATCGCGCCGATCAGTTCGTCGGGTCGTCGAAGACGATCCGATCGCTCGCCCGGCTCGCCGGCTCGGTCGTCGAGGGCGTCGGCGCGAACGACCGCACGACGCTGCGCACCTGGCAGCTCGACGAGTGGGTGCCGCGCCTCGCGAAGATGCCGGCCGAGTCACGGAAGGCGCTGCCGGGTATCACCTCGGATCGCGCGTTCCAGATCGTGGCCGGCGGCGTCGTGCTCTCGGAGGTCATGCGCGCGTTCGACATCAACGAGCTCGATGTGTCGCCGTGGGCCATGCGCGAGGGCGTGCTGCTCGACTACCTCGACCGCATGGAGGCATAACGGCGGGGTGGTTTCGCTCGCGCGGAAGCTCGCTACGGCCGAGCGATGTACCGCGGGATCCAACGGCCCATCATGAAGGCGCCGAGGAGGCCGAGCATGCCGAGCGTGCCGACGGTCGCGGGCAGCGCGAACAACGCCGTCACGCCGGCCACGATGAAGGGCACCGACGCGCTCGACGCATCCGTGATGAGGTGCCATGCGCCCAGGAACGGCGCAGGCCTGCGCCTCGGGGCGACATCGGCGCCGAGCGTCATCACGATGCCTGAGCCGATGCCGTTGCAGACGCCGAGCCAGATCGCGATCGCGACGAACCAGGGCACGGCCCCCGGCACGTCGTGCAGGAATGCGAGGACGAGGAGGCCGGTGCCGAGCCCGACCATGCAGGGAACGGCCGACCAGACGCGACCGAAGCGATCCATGATCCAGCCCGAGGTGAAGAAGAGGCAGAAGTCGATCGCGCCCGAGATGCCGATGATGAGCGCGGTCGACGAGTCGTCGAGGCCGATCGAGAGCGCCCACAGTGGCAGCACCACGTTGCGTGCGCCGCGAAGGAGGTTCGTGATGCCGGCACCGACGCCGAGCCGCAGCAGGACGGCGCGGTGCTCGACGAGGGCCGACCATACGTTCGTCGGGGCGGGCTTGTGCGCCGCGCGCGCCTCGTCATTCGCCGGAACGGCGCCGTCGTCGCCGATGGCCCCGTCCGCCACCGCGATCGAGCCCGTCGGAGTGCCGCGCCCGCGTGCGAGGTCGCTGGTGTCGGGCGTCACGAGCAGGACGACGACGACGAGCACGGTGCACGCCACGAAGATCCAGAACGACATCTGCGCCAGCCCCGTCGCGGCGATGATGCCCGCGCTCAGGAGCGGCCCGACGAACAGTCCGGCGCGGAGCGTGCCGCCGAGGGTCGACAGCACGCGGGCGCGGTATCGCAGCGGCGCGTAGGTCGTGAGGAAGGCGTGGCGGGCGAGACCGAAGATCGCACTCGAAAAGCCGATGATGAGGATGCCCGCAAGCAGCATCCAGGTCGTCACGGCGAAGGTCGAGACGAGGGTTCCTGCGACCGCGAGGACGGCCCCGCCCACCATCGCCCACTTCTCGCCGAGTCGTGAGACGACCGGGCCAGCGGGAATATTGCCGAAGGCCTGACCGATCATGATCGACCCCGCGATGAACCCGGCGAACTCGAGCCCGGCCCCCATGGATGCGGCGACCGTCGGGATGATCGGGATGATGGCGCCCTGGCCGATCGAGAAGAGCAGGGTCGGCAGCAGCGCCACGACGACGACGCGAACGAGCGATGCCTCGCCGCGCGAGTCGGACGAGGCGGATTCGGTCACTGAGCGAGTGTACGCCCGCGCGCGCTAGCGGTTCGAGCGGTCGGCAGCCGCGCTCGCCTCGGTAGAATCGGTGAATGGCCGAGGGAACGAGAGACCGCATCCTCGACGCGCTCGAGGCGCTGCTGCTCGAGGACGGCGCCCCCGGCATCACGCTCGAGGCGGTCGCGGCCCGTGCGGAGGTGTCCAAGGGCGGCTTGCTCTACCACTTCCCGGGCAAGGAGCAGTTGCTCGTCGGCGCCGTCGAGCGACTCGGCGAGCGGGTCGCGGCGCAGCTCGACACGGCGATCGCCAATGGCGAGTCGATCGCGCGCTGGTACCTCGAGCCCGCCGACACGGAGTCCGACACCGACGTGGCGATGACCCGCTCGATCCTCGCGGTCATGCGCAGCGCCGATGGCGCGTACGACGAGGTGCAGCGCCATCTCGTGCGCATCATGCGCCGTTACGACGCGCACCTCGTCGCCGAGCTCGGCGACCCGGTCAAGGCTGAGATCGTGCGCCTGATGGGCGACGGCGTCTACCTCGGCCAGATCATCGGCATGCCGGCGCCCGACCCGGAGCTGCACCGGCAGGCCATCGAGCGGCTGCTCGGCGGGGACGCGTCGTCGGGGGAAACGCCCGGCTCCTCGTCGCCCTGACCACCTAGGTTTGCAGCATGACACGCAACTCGACCCCCGGCGAGTCTGCCGCAACAGGCGGAAGCGAACCGATGCTCCCCGAGATGGCCCCGCGCCAGCACGATGCCGTTGACGATGCGACCGAGCCGACGTCTTCGTCCCCCGAGGACGAGGAAGCGCCCCCTCCCCCAACGTCTCCGTCCCCCGAGGACGAGGAAGCGCCCCCTCCCCCGACGTCTCCGTCCCCCGAGGACGAGGACGCGCCCCCGCCCCCGCCCCCGACGGCGATGTCAATGTCCGCCGCTTCGAGCGTCGTTCACCAGGGCCCCGGCGCTGCCCGCACCCGCCCGACGCCGCCCGCACGACCGGCCATGTCGCTCGAGACGCCGGCACCCGTCGTCCGCGACGTGCCCCGCACGAGGGTGATCTCATTCGCGCGCCTGGCGTGGTTCGCGAGCTTCGGGCTCGGCACCGCGGCGATCCTGTTCGCCGCGTTCTCGAGCGGCGAGCGGATCGCGGCGCTCGAGTCCGCCGTCACCGGCCTGGCACCCGACGAGAGCACGGGCACCGTCTCCGCGCTCGCCGCGATCACGTTCTGGCCCGCGCTCGGGCTGCTCGCCCTCGTGACCATCGTGGAATCGATCGTCGTCGCGGTCATCCTTCGCGGTCGCGGCGGCCCCCGGTGGGCGCTCCTGCCGATCGTCGTCGTCGCCCACGTGGGCGCCATCCTGCTGGCCGACGCGTTCGTCGTCGTCAACGAGGCGGGCATGCCGCTGCTCGGGCTGTTCATCCTGCAGTGGGTCGTGATGGCGGCCGGGACGGCCGTCTCACTCCTGCCCGACGCCGGCGACTGGTTCCGAGAGAAGCGCGAGGCGCGCTCTGCTCCGAGTGCCGTCGGCAGCGAGTAGCGCCACCTGCGCTTCGGCGCTCCGTGTGACGACCGCGCAGGCCCGCGCGGCTTCAGACGCCAGGCGCGGGTCGCGTGCGCGGGACCGCCACGCACCCGCGAGCCGTCGCGCCCGGGCGATCGCCTCCGTGACCGGCGCGTCCGCCGGCAGGCCGAGGCGCTCGCGCGGCGTGTCGCCGAAGGCGCCGACGAGTCGCTCGGCCTCGCGCTCGAGCAGCCGGCCGAGGCCGGTGCCCACCCCGCGCAGCCGAGCGACGAGTCGCAGTTCATCGAGCCCGTGAGCGTTCGCCAGCATGCACTCGAGTGCCGCCGACAGCCGCTCGACCCCTTCGCGGCGCACCGAGCCCCCTCGGCGCGCGTCATCGCGCAACACGCGCTCGACGACCGTGAGCGCTCCCCTGGCCTTGAGCAGGTCCGTGCGGGCACGCATGAGTCTCTCGACCGCGTCGAGGAGCGAGTCGAGGCCGCTCTGCCCGCGCAGCGCCGCTGCGAGGGCGGTCGACGAGGTGCCGGCCGCCCCGCGCAGGAGCGACGCCGCAACGCGCACGCCGAAGACGCCGAAGCGGTCGAGCAGCGCTGCGCGCCGCGCGGGCGACACCGTGATGCCCGGGGTGGGTCGTACGAATCGGTCGGCCGATAGGAGCATCCGGTCCCGGTCGGCCCGCTCGAGGCCGGCGAGCTCGACCAGCGCCTCGAACTCGGATTCCCGCAGGGTGCGCGCGCTCTGGGCGAGGAGGCCCGCGATGGGAATGAGATCGAGTGCGAGATCCTGCAGGGCCCCCTGACTGCGGTAGCGCGCCGCGATGTCCTGCGCCGACAGCATGGCATCGATGCGTCCCGCCCCGATCTCGTCGGCGCGCGACAGCACGGCGATGGCGCAGACGGTGCCGGATGCCCCTTCCGTCGATGCCCGGAACGCCTCGAGGAACTCGACGTCGGTCTCGCGCGGGTGCCGCAGCAGGTAGATCATGGCGTCGGCGACGGAGGCGCCGTTGTCCGGTATGAGCGCGTCGGTCGAGCGGGCGGAGACGTCGGCCGAAAGGGATGCGATGCCTGGAGTGTCGATCAGCGTGAGGTGTCTGAGGCCGGACGTCGGCCATTCGACCTCGAGTCGATCGACCTCGGCGGCGGCGACGTCGGCGAGCCTGACCTCGAGGCGGCCGTCGATGCGCGTGACCGGCAGTTCCCGCGAGGTGCCGGCCGTCGTGTGCAGTGTGATGCGGGGCGTGCGGCCGTAGCGGTACCAGGTGACGACGCGCGTGCACTCGCCCGCGTCGGTCGGGGCGATCTCGTCGCCGATGATGGCGTTGAGCAGGGTCGATTTGCCGGCCTTGACCATGCCGGCGATGGCGACGCGCAACGGCTCGTCGAGCCGCGCGGCGGCGGCGCGGAGGCTCGCGCAGGCCTCGGGTGAGTCGGCGAAGACACGAAGGGCGTCCTCGATGAGCCGGTGCGCCGCGGTGACGAGCTCGCCCCGATCGCCGCCGGCGCCGTGATCGTTCCCGTCATTCATGCCGGGTTCCTGGCCGCCGCCGTTGTGACCGCAGGCCCGGCAGCGGCGGGCTCGACCTTGTCGGCCGCCCGGCTCAACCACTGGACCCGTTCGAGCTCGGCCCGGATGTCGCGGGCGCGCCGCTCGCTCGCTCGCACGTCGCGCTCGGCGGCCCTCTGCGCGGCGGTGACCGAATCGGCGATGGAGCGGTGGTACTCGTCCGCGACGTCGATGAAGTGGTCACGAGTGGCTCGGTGCACGAGTCGTAGCCGGTCCTTCAGCTGCTTACCCACCTGGAACAGCACGTCGTCGATGTGCCGACGCACGATCGCTTTGGCCTCGGCCTGGCGCCGCTGCAGCCGCACCTGCTTGTCGTCGCGGTACGCCTTTCCCGCCAGCAGCACGCCCGCGGCAAGCGAGATGGGGTTGATGAGCGACAGACCCGCGAGGCTCGTGACGAGACCGATCATGAGCACGCCACCGTAGGTGCCCCGCAGCGTCACGAACGACTTCTCGAGCACCGACAGCTTGCCGGGGTCGAGGTCGTCCACGCGCTCGACGGGGTCGAGCACGCCCTCGGTGTCGTCGACCCTGAGCGCGGGAAGTGCGACGGCCTCCGCCTCGAAGTGGGCCGCCACCTGTTCGGAGAGCCAGGTCGAGCGTTCGTCGGTCCAGATGAACGTGTCGGAGACCGCCGCGGCGATCCGCTCTTCGAACCACGAGACCAGCTGCTCCCAGGCAGCACCCGGGTCGCCCTCGTCGATCGCGCGCTCCGCGTCGCGCCGCACGCGCCGCAGGCGGTCACGCAGGTCGTACTCGAGATCGGACAGCAGATCGGCAACGCCATCGTTGAGCGTCGTCTGCCATCGCGACGCCTCCTTCCGGAGGTCTTCCGATCGCTCGCGGGCGCGCTCGAGCCGCGCGACGAGCTCCGGCGCGTTCTCCGGGCGCTCGATCGCGCTCAGCTCGGCGCTGAGGCTCAGGGCGATGTGCTCGGAGGTCGATCGAAGGTCATGGGCGGTCGCCCGGCGCACGACGTCGGTCGCTCGGTCGACGACGTCGTGGCGCAGGTATCGCACGAGTGCCGGGAATCCCGAGTCCTCGTTGAGTGCCGAGTCACCGTGTTGCGCCGCCATTTCGCGCATCCTCGACGACACCGGGAAGAGGGCGGCCGCCTCGATGCCGGCCCGGTCGAGGTGGCCCCTGTTGAGCTCGGCGACCTCGCGCCAGTGCGGGTACAGGTCGATCTTGGTCATCACCACGGCCACGTTGGGGCACACGCGCAGCGCCTGGCGGATGAATCGCATCTCGGGTTCGGTGAACTCCTGTGATGCGTCGGTCACGAACAGCAGGGCGTGCGCCGTCGGCAGCGCGGCGAGGGTGGCGAGCGCGTGCACGGCGTCGAGCCCGCCGACGCCCGGCGAGTCGACGAGTGCGAGCCCGCCGGCGAGGATCGTGCGCGGCAGCACGACGTCGACCGATGTGATGCCCCTCGCGTTGCCGGGGTTGCCGCGCTCGCTCACGAGCGAGGCGACCTCTTCGAGCGGCACGGGCGTCCGCACGAGGTCGTTGGCGGATGCCGCATCGGCGGATCCGCGCTGCGCCGGGACCAGCATGGTCGCCGAGGGTTCCTTGCCGTAGCGGATGGTCGTCGGCACCGTGGTGGCGACGTCGTCGTCGACGGGACACACGGGGGCGCCGACAATGGCGTTGACGAGCTGGCTCTTGCCCTGCTTGAACTCGCCGACGACCATGACGCGCACGTTCGGGTCGCGCAGGCGCGCGAGCGTCTGTCCCAGCCGGCTCCGAAGGTCGGGACGCTCGTTTCGTGCGGCGACCTCCATGCCCCGCTCAATGATCGCGCTGAGTTCCACGGCATCCCCTTGGCTCTGCTGGCCCGCGCACCGTGCGCGGATGCGGGCGCGCCGAAGCCCGGCCGCTGCGAACAGCGCCCGGGCCTCGACGGATCTCGTCGTCTGATGTCACGTTCGCCTCGGCGAGCACGGTCCGCGGAGAGGTCGTTGCCGGCCCTCGCGGCGGGCGGCGACCGCTTCGGCCGTCGCCCAGCCCGCCAGGGTTCGCCTAGACGAGTTCGATGTCCTCGGCGATTTCAACCGAGTTGAACGAGTCATCGACATCGACGTCGGTCGAGTTGTCCTGGAACGACTCCGAGAATTCGACGTCGACCGAGTTGAACGAGTCGTCGACATCGACGTTCGTCGAGTTGTCGGACGCGTCGACGTCGACCGAGTTGAACGAGTCGTCGACGTCGACGTTGGTCGAGTTGTCGGACGCGTCGATGTTCGTCGAGTCATCGACGTTGAACGAGTCGTCGATGTCAACGTCGATGTCGGTGTTCACCGAGTTGTCGGACGCGTCGACGTTCACCGTGTCGTCGTCGTTGAACGAGTCGTCGATGTCGACGTCGATGTCGGTGTTCACCGAGTTGTCGGATGCGTCGACGTTCACCGAGTTGTCCGAGGCGTCGATCGCCGTGTTGGTCGAGTTGTCGGACGCGTCGATGTTCACCGAGTCGTCGATGTTGACCGAGTCGTCGATGGCGATGTCGGTCGAGTTGTCCGAGGCGTCGACGTTCACGGTGTCGTTGAACGAGTCGCTGACGACCGTGGTGGTGTTGCCGGAGCCGATGTTGGCGGTATTGCCGGAGCCGATGTTCGAGGTGTTGCCCACGTTGACCTCTTCGCCCGCGACTGCTCCGTCGCCCGACGCGATGATCGAGTCGTTGTCGAAGATCTGCGTGACGGGGCCGTCAGCCCAGATGTTCTGGTTGACCGACTGGTCGTTGATGGTGTCGCGGTCGTCGATGAACGTGTAGTTCGTGATGATCGAGAGCACCTGCTGGCTGACGATGCTCAGCGCGTCGCCGCCGCTGTTGTCGATGAACGTGTCGCCGTCGCTGCCGCCGCCGTGGTGGCCGCCGCCGTGGTGGCCGCCGCCGCCGTTGCTGCCGCCGCCGTTGCTACCGCCGCCGCCGTTGCCGCCGCCGTTGCCACCGGCAGTGCCATTACCGCCGGCGCTGAAGCAGACGCCGGGGGTGTCGAGCAGCGCGGGAGTTGCGGCGTCGATGTTCGCGGGTGAAAGGCCCGAGAGGCCAGCCGAGTCGAGCGCCTTGTCGGGGTCGCTCGCGAAGCCCTGTGCGGCGGCCGGGTCGCGCAGCAGGTTGAGCAGGAATTCGAGAAGTGAGGTCGTAACAGTGGACATGAGTCCTCCATGGTGGGGGGTGGGGGTGAGGAATATGGCGGACGGCCCAGTTCTGGGGGTGCAGTGCCGGGTTACCTGCCACGTCTCAGAAAAGTGCAGATCGTCGCCGTCGTCATCGGGGATTCCCCCCAAACCGCTCGAAGGCGATTAGGGGCACGACCGAGCGGGGTTAGGGGGTTCGCGTACATCACTGACGACCGCCGAACGCCGAATGCAGCACGTCGAGCATCTCGGACCGCGAGGATGCACCGATCCGTCGCCGGACGCGCGCGATGTGGTGTTCGGCGGTGCGTGGCGAGATGAACAGCGCCGAACCGATCTCGGCGTAGGTCTTGCCCGCGAGCACGAGCCGGACGACTTCGCGCTCGCGCTCGCTGAGGCGGCGCGCGAGTTGTTCCGCCGCCGCCGGACTCGTCGCGACGGCCGCCGGTTCGCGAAGGCGGGCATCCAGTGCGGGACGACGATCGGGGACGTGCTGCACGGGCGCGAGGCTGGCGCGGGCGCCCCCTCCGCGGGCGCGCCGTTTGCGCACGGACCCGTTCGTGAACGTTCTGCTCGAAATCGCGGTGCCGTCGCGCCCCGCGTTTGACGGCGACGCGTCGCGCACGACCACCGGCGCACCGGCGACGTCGCCCGATCGCTGCGCGCCCTGGGCGGTGCCGGCCGTGAGCGCGGCGCGGTCACCGTAGAGCTCCCGCGCGACCTGCAGCAGGCGCAGCATGTCCTTGCGCTCGGCCGCACGCCCCGCAGCGTGCGCGGCGAGGCGCGCGCCGTCCCACGGCAGTCCCGCTCGGGCGAGGCGCGTCGCCGCCGCTTCGGCAGCGGTTGCCTCGACTTGCCCACCGAGCATGCGAACCCAGGCGCGTCCGGCCTCGGCGAGCGCGGCGGCGAGGGGAAAATCTTGTGAGGCGCGAACGAGTGCGGCGGCGTGCGGCGGCAGCTCGTCCGGCCGGTTCGCGAGGATGCCGGCCTGAACGCACGCCCAGCGCAGCGTGCTCGACCAGAGGGGCGGGTCGCCGAGCCTCGAAAGGAGAGCCCACGCCTCGGCGAGCGCCGGCTCGACGGCCCTGGTGTCGCGCATCCGGGCGGCGGCGACCACGAGTTCGCCGAGCGGCAGCAGCGTGAACAGCCCCATGCCCACGGTCATGATGAACTCGCGAACGCCCTCCCATGCGCGCATGAGCGCCTGCAGGTCGTCGGCGCGACGGGCGAGCCCAACCTCAAGCGACCTCGCGAACAGTTCATCGCGAGGCGCCAGCGCGAACGGATGCTGGCGGGCGAGGGCGCACTCCTCACGAGCGCGAGACGCCTCGCCCGCCAGCATCGCCGCCCACGCACGCAGCAGCCGGAGCCGAGGCGCGCCCGCCGGTCCGCCCTGTCGTCCTTCGATCGCCGCGTCCAGCACCGTCGCCGCTGCCGCGAGATCCCCGCTGTGCATGGCGACGATGGATGCCACGGCGGCGGGAAGCTCGGGCAACGGCGCCAGGGTTCCGGTCACGGTGAGCGTCGAGGATGCGCGCACGAGCTGCGGCAGCGCGAGGGCGGGGTCGCCCGCCATGGACGCCCGCAGCCCCTCGCCGCACATCCGCGCGCTGATGCCGGTGCCCGAGGGGAAGCCCGCCGCGGAAACCTCGAGCATCCGGGCGGCCCCATCGGGCTCGCCCGCGCCGTACAGGGCGATCGCCGCAAGAGGCGCCGAGGCGCCGGCCCGGTCGACGCCGTACCACCGGTAGATCTCAGCGCTCCGGCTCGGCAGACATCGCGCAGCCCAGTGCGCGGCGGCGACGTCGACGGACCGGGCGAGATCGCGCGGCTCCGCGTCGGCGACGTGCTGTTCGATGAGGCGCCCCGCGGTCTCCGTGTCACCGACCGCGAGTGCGGCCTGCGCCTGGCGAGCACGCACGTCGCGGCATTCGGCTCCGGCGGCGAGGGCGGCCGAGTAATGCTCGCTCGCTCGCGCGGGGTCGGCGAGCACGTGCGCGTCGCCCTCGCGCACGAGCGCCTCCGCGAGGCACGGATCGCGCAGCGCCGTCGTCGTCGAGGGGTCGGCGAACACGGGATCGAACGGCCGGTGGTGCGTCGACGACTCGCCGAGGAGTTCGAGCCGCATTGCGCCGACACGATGCGCGGGCGCCGTGCGGGCCTCCGCGGGCTGGGCGACGCCGAAGAGTCCGGGAACCGCGTCGACGGTCACTGTCCGGGGTCGCCTTCGTGCTGCGGCGCGGTGGTCGGCGTGCCGGCATCGGGATCCGGTGCCGGTGCCGGTGGCGCCCCGGCTGGAGACGGCTCGGCCGGCGAGGGCGCTGGCGGTTGCTGGGTGGGCGCGGGCGCAGGCGCGGACGCGTTGTCGCCGGCGCTGTCGCCGTTCGGCGATCCCGCAGGCGCCTGAGCATTGGGCGTCTCGCCCTGCGCACCCGAGTGCTGGCCGCCCGTTGGGGGCTGCGGGGCACTCCCCTCCGGCGCACCGCTCGACGAGCCACCGCCGTGAGGCGACGTGCCGCCCGACGATGTGCCGCCCGACGATGTGTCGCCCGGCGTCGTCCCGCCACCGCCCGCGTGATCGCCGCCCGCGCCGCCGTCCGGCTTGACGGGTCCGCTCCCTTCGGCAGTGATCGACGTCGTGGGTCGACTCTCCCCCAACTCCCGCGACCCGGCGTCGGCGAGCGGGCCGGCGACGCTGAGCGCGAACGCGATCGCCGGGGTCACGAGCACGGCGGCGAGCAGGGTTGCCGCCGTCCCGCCGATGAGTGCGCCACGAGCGCCGATTCGCCGGCGCCCACCCGCTGCGGGCCGGCCGCGTGCCGCCCGGAACGTGGCGCGCCGGGCACGCCGCCGGGAGACCGCGGACAGCTGCGACTCGACGACGTCGTCGTCGACCCGCAGCTCGGTGGCCTCCGCATCGGCACCGGACTCGGCGGCCACGAACTCAGCGATCGAGAACTCAGCGATCGCGAACTCGGCGGCGAGCGCAGCGGCACCGTACGCTCCGGCGAGCTGGGGCTCGTCATCGATCACGATAGGTCGTCCGAACGTTGCGGAGAGCTGCTGCGCGACGACCGGCGTCTGCGCGGCGCCACCGACCAGCACGATGGCGGCCAGGTCGTCGACGGCGATGCCGCTGGCCTCGATCGCCCGCTGCAGCGCCTCGACGGTCTCGCCGACGCGAGCCTCAATCATGGCCTCGTATTCGCCGCGGACGAGCCGCACGCTCGTGGGCCCCGTGGCCGTTGCGACGGGGATGCTCGTCTCGGTCTCGTCGGAGAGCGCAGCGACCGCTGCGGCGCAGTCGCGACGCAGCGCCGTAGCCTCGCGGCGGGTCGCGGCATCCGTCTCGGCGTCCGGACCTGCCGCCGTCTCCGTGATCGGGCCCGAGTGCGCGAGGACGTGCGACCTCACCTCGTGCTCGAAATCGGTGCCGCCGACCACGGGGATGCTGACGGGAGCACCGACGACCGCGAAGCGCCCGTCCTCATCGGCGCGCAGGACGGTCGCGTCGAACGAGCCGCCGCCGAGGTCGTAGATCGCGATCGCGGTGCCGGGGCCGGGGTTCCGCGTCAGTGCGTAGTGCTGCGCGGCGGCGATCGGCTCGCTGACGAGATGGATTCCCTCGAGGCCGCGCTCGGCGAGCGCATCCCGAACGAGCTCGACGCGGAATGCGCCCCACGAGGGGGGATGCGTCAGGGCGACCCGGTCTGGGCGCTCGCCCGCCGTCTCGACCACGCGTTCGAGCATCCACTCGACCATGGCGGCGTAGAGATCTTCGGCGGCGACGTCGAGCTCGCCGATCGCGAGCGGCACCGCATCCCCGACGCGGCGAACGATGTCAAAGACCGCGAGCTCCGGCCGGTCGTCTGCCAAGCGCAGTGCCGCGTCGCCCACGACGACTGTGCCGCCCTCGCCGACGTACGCGATCGCCGGCGCCGTCGCGCGCCGTTCACCGCCGTGATCATCGGGGGCTTCGCCGAGCGGAACGGGCTCAACGTGGGTCGCCGATCGAGTCGGACGTCGAGCAAGCCCGGCCGAGAGCGAGCAGTGGCCAATGCTCATGCCAAGTGAATACGACAACATCGCCGCTTCCTGTGGTGGGGGGAGGGGGGTGGGGGTCCACGGGAGAGCGCCAGAGTAACACCAAGGGCTGAGCGCATACGGCGTCGCGCAACGCCCCGATACCCCGCCCCGCGGGCCGAGCCCAAGCGGCGCGTTGGGCGCCCGAATGCACGGTGGCGCCGAAGGCGAGGCGGTGCCGCTACGCCGTGTTACGGGGCCGCTCACGGAGGAGTCGCAACACGACCGCGGCCGTGACCATCATGACGATCGCCGTCGCGACCGCCGCGACGTGCATCCCGCTGACAAAGGCCTCGGCGGCGCTCACCGCAATCAGTGCGCCCTCGACTCCGCCAAGCTCGTGGGCCGCCGCCATGGCCCCGCCGATGGTGTCGGAGGCGACGCGCGCCCCGGCGGGATCAAGCGCATCGAGCTCGAGCCCCGACCGGTAGATCGCGAGCACGACGCTGCCGAGCACGGCGACACCCAGTGAGATGCCGAGCTCGTATCCCGTCTCCGAGATCGACGAGGCATTGCTCGCCCGGGCCGCGGGCGCCGCCCCGACCACGAGGTCGCTCGCGAGCGCCGTCACCACGCCGGCGCCGACACCGAGCAGCGCATAGCCCGACATGAAGACGAGAGGCGAGGTATCGGTGCCGCAGAACGCGAGAAGGGCTGCGCCGGCAGCACTCATGACGAGGGAGCCGGCGATGGTGCGACCCGGCCCGACGCGGTCGGCGACGGGCGCCGCGATGAGTGAGCCGAGCACGCTGATGCCCACGCCGGGCAGCATCATGAGCCCCGCCGCGAGCGGGCCGAAGCCGAGCACCGTCTGCAGGTACTGCGAACCGACGAAGAGCACGCCCGCGAAGGCGAAAGCGGACAACCCGTTCGAGGCCACGCCGGCCGAGAACCTCGGGATGGCGAAGAGGGACAGATCGAGCATCGGATCCGGACGGCGCTGGCGGCGCACGAACCACCAGCCGAGGGCGAGGCCCGCGGTGCCGGCGACGAGCGCGTCGAGACGGAAGCCGTGCGCTGCGAACTCCTTGATGGCGTAGACGACGCCGACGACGGCGGCGATCGACACGATCGCGCTGACGAGGTCGAAGCGGCCGGGGCTCGTGTCGCGCGCCTCGTGCACCAGCAGCGGCACCGCGACGATGAGCACGACCATGACGGGAATGTTGACGATGAACACCGAGCCCCACCAGAAGCGCTCGAGCAGCCAGCCTCCGAGCAAGGGCCCGACGGCGGTGCCGGCTCCGGCAGCCGCGGCCCACACGCCGATCGCGAAGCTGCGCTGGCGCGCGTCGTCGAACAGCGTGCGGATGAGGCCGAGCGTCGACGGCATGAGCGTTGCCCCGGCGATGCCGAGCAGCGCGCGAGCGGCAATGAGCATTTCAGCGCTCGTCGCGAACGCCCCGATCCCGGAGGCGACCGCGAACCCGGCCGAGCCGATCAGGAGGAGGCGCCGGCGGCCGATGCGATCACCGAGCGTGCCCATCGTGAGCAGCAGCCCGGCGACGATGAACGAGTAGACGTCGATGATCCAGAGCAGTTGTGTTCCGGTGGGGCGGAGGGCCTCACTGATGGCGGGGATCGCGAGGTCGAGGACCGTCGCGTCGGTGCAGATCGTGAACACCGCGAGCGCGAGGGCGATGAGACCGGCCCACTGACGCGCGCTCGCCGGCTGCCCGGGCCGGTCGTGTGGCGCCGGTCGTGCCGGTGCGGACGCGAGGTCGGAGTCGGGTCGGCTCGCGCCGATGAGGGGGATGGGATTGGTGAGTGCCATGGGTTCGTTCCTCTGAGCGACGGCAGTAAACCGTCCAGCCGGTACAGTACCGTACGCGACGACGGCGCCGACGGCAACGTTTGCCGGCTCGGGAGTCGCCCGGGGAGCGTGGCGCAGAGCCCTCGGCGGCGAGCGTGACGCGGGGCGCTACGCGGGAGGACCGACGGTCGGCGTGCCGCGTCGGAAGCGAAGCTGGCCGATGATGACGCCCGCAAGAATGCACAGTGATCCCGCGGCGAGGAAGAGCGTGACGGGCTCATCGAAGAAGAGGAACCCGAAGACGATGCCGAACACGAGCACGAGCGAGTTGAGCATCGAAACCGTCGTCACGGTGGCGTGGTGCACCGCGACGGTGATCGACACGAGGGCCGCGCCGTTGACCAAACCGGCGAGCAGCAGGACCGCGAGCTGGAACCCCGTTACCGTGCCGAACGTGACGGTCAGATCGAAGCCGTCGCGGATGAGCAGGAACACGAACACGGAAACGACCGCGCCGAGCGTGATGAGCCCGAGTGTGGCGATGAACCGCCCGGGCGTGCGCTGCGACGAGCGGCTGACGGCGTTCGAGATGGAGTAGCACACGCCGGTCACGACGGCGAGGAGGAAGCCGACGACGGCGACCCACGCCTGATCTCCCATGGGCGGGGCGGCCTGCGAGGTGAGCCAGAGGCCGAGCGCGATCGCGCCCATGCCGACGAATTCGAGGGGTTTCGGGCGCTCGTTCAGGAAGACCCACGAGATGAGCCCGCTGCCGAGCAGCAGGCCGCCGAGGTATCCGGCGGTCGAGATGCCGAGCCCGACCCAGTCGAGGGCGTAGAACAGGATCGCGTTCCCGATGAACAGCGCGACGATGCCGGTCACGAAGAGGGCCGCAGCAGCGCGCGGCCCGATGAACTCGGCCCGCGCGGGGTTCAGCGCAACCGGGCGCAGCACGAGGGCACCGACCACGAGTGCCGCGAGCAGCGGCAGCTGCCGCACCATCGCCCCCACGAACGGGTCGACCTCGCCGGCGATCGACCGCAGCAACGCATTGACGGTCGCGTAGCAGATGGAGCTCAGCACACCCAGCGCGATGCCCGCCCAGGCGAGCCTCGAGGCGCGCCTCGAGCGCTCCGCCGCCGCGTCGTCAGTCGTCACTCGCGCAACCGTACTCCTCTGGTGCACCATGACGGCTCCCGGCGCAGAGCATCCGTTCCGCGGCGACGGCGAAGCCCGGCTCGTACTTGCGATCACCGCGCCCACCAGGGAAATATCACTCGTCCCCGGCGTGTACCGTGGGCGTTGCTGGCACCACGTGGAGTTAGCTCGATCGGAACCACGGCGATCGACCTCCAACCTTCGGATACACCATGCCAACATCACTCTCCGCCGCTACCGCCGAGATTCGCATCGAAGACCTCCTGCTGAACAGCGTCGACATCACCGAGTTCCTCGATTCCTTCACGGGCATCTTGGCCGACCGGCTCTCCGACGGGGGTGACCGGGTCTGGTGCGCCGTGAGCCTGTTGCGCGACAAGCGGGCCGCCACCGTCGCGTCGTCCGGGCCTCAAGCCGAGGCACTCGACGAGACGCAGGTCAGCTTCGACGATGGGCCGTGCTTGACGGCGATCCGTCAGCACGAGGTCACCGTGGTGAGCGAGGCGCGCGACGATGGCCGCTGGGCGCCGTACCTCGCCGTTGCGGCCGAGCAAGGCGTGCGATCCGTGCTCGGCGTGCCGTTTGAGCTTCGCGGCGAGGCAGCAGCGGCACTCAACGTCTATTCCAACACGCCGCACTGCTTCGACGATGTCGAGAGGGTCGCTCGCATCTGCTCCGAGGTGCTGCAGGCCTCGAACGCCCTGCTGCTCGGCGTGCGGCTGTGGCGGCAGAGCGAACTCGCCGCCGACCTCCACGCTGCCATGGCCTCGCGCACCACGATCGACCTCGCCGTCGGCATCATCATGGCGCAGAACCGCTGCGGTCAGGCGCGGGCGCTCGAGATCCTCAAAAACGCCTCGAGCCACCGCAACCTCAAGCTGCACGACCTGGCCGGGGAACTGGTCGAGAGCATCGGACGGGAAACGGTGGAGACCCACTTCGACCACTGAGTTGGTCGATCGCCCAATATCCACTTGTCTTCATGCGGATGCGCACATAGACTCTCCGCACGGTTGAGCAATGGCCGCAACACGTCGTTGTGTGTAAAGGCCCGGTCATGAAGCACAAGCTCTCTCCAGCTCTCCAAGTTCGCACGCGCGGATCGGTGTGCTACGTCGCGCTCGTGACGGGCATCGTTTTCGGCATCCTGGGCGTCGCCGGGTTCATCCCCGTGCTGACCGCCGATCTCCGCGGCTCAGGCGGGCAATCCGAGGCGGTGCTCTCAGAGACGCTGCGCATCTCGGTGATCAACTCGGTCGTCTACCTCGTGTACGGCCTCGCCGGGGTCATGGCGGCGATTTCCAGCTTTGTGGCGACCCTGTTCCTGTTGGGCGGCGGGGTGGTGCTCTGGCTCTACGCCCTTGCGGTGCCGCACCAGTCGATCGCGAGCGTCGTGCCGCTCGATCGCGGCGACGAGCTGCTGCAGCTCGTGCTCGGCACGACGATGGTCTGCGTGGCCTTCGTGCTGCAGCTCGTGGGCCGCGGTGAAGGTGGCAGGCGTCGAGGAGTCTCGTCGTGAGCCGAGCGGCCGCCGCCAGCATTCCCGAACCGGTCGGGCCGGTTGCCGCCCCGCCGGCACGACCCGTGAGCGTCGTGCCGAGCACGACGGTCGGCCTGCCGGACGGCGCGCTCCGCATCCTCCACGCCGCCCTGGTGCTTGAAGAGGCGCGGCTGCACGTGCGCTACGGCAGCAGGCACCGCCTCACCTCCGGTGGCATGCTCGCGCAGGAGTGGGATCGCCTCCGCCAGGAGGTCGTCGACATCGAACGCGAACTGGCTCGCCGCGGGCTGCACCCCACACCGTAGGGCACCGAACGCCGCCGAATGCGGCGTTCAGGTGCGTGACGCGAAAAGGGCCTCCGGATGCTCCGTGAAGACAGTGCGTCTTCAGGGAGCCCGGAGGCCCTTTCTGAACGGGACCCGACGGTAGCGCCGCGTCCGCTGGTGTGACGGCTAGTTGGTGTCGGCCGTCGAGGCGAGACCGTCGGCGATGCCATCCGAGCTGGTGCGGACCCCGTTCGTCGCCAGCTGGTTGGGCGAGGGGAGCCGATCGTCGGTCGAGGTCACGTCGAACGTGAACTCGGTGCCGTCGTACGACACCTTGACGTGGTCGCCCCCGTGCAGCTCGGCCCGCAGGATCTTCTCCGAGAGCTGGTCTTCGACCTCGTGCTGCATGGCCCGGCGCAGCGGGCGAGCGCCGAGCGCGGGGTCGTAGCCCACCTTGATGAGCTGTCGCTTGGCGGCGTCGTCGAGCTCGACCGTCATGTCGCGGTCGAGCATGCGCTCGGCCAGGCGCTTGACGAACAGGTCGACCACCTGCAGCAGCTCGTTCGGCGAGAGCTGCGGGAACACGATGGTGTCGTCGACGCGGTTGAGGAACTCGGGCTTGAAGTGCTTCTTGAGCTCTTCGTTGACCTTGCCCTTCATGCGGTCGTACGAGGTGGTCGTGTCGCCTTCGGCCTGGAAGCCGACCGGGCCTCCCGTGATGTCCTTCGTGCCAAGGTTGGTCGTCATGATGATGACCGTGTTCTTGAAGTCGATGACGCGGCCCTGGCCGTCGGTGAGACGGCCCTCTTCAAGCACCTGCAGGAGCGAGTTGAAGATGTCGGGGTGAGCCTTCTCGATCTCGTCGAACAGCACAACCGAGAACGGCTTGCGGCGCACCTTCTCGGTCAGCTGACCGCCCTCTTCGAAGCCGACGAACCCGGGAGGCGCGCCGAACAGCCGCGAGACAGTGTGCTTCTCGCCGAACTCCGACATGTCGAGCGAGATGAGCGCCGACTCGTCGTCGAAGAGGAACTCGGCGAGGGCCTTGGCGAGCTCGGTCTTTCCGACACCGGTGGGGCCGGCGAAGATGAACGAGCCGGAGGGGCGGTTCGGGTCTTTCAGGCCCGCGCGCGTGCGGCGGATGGTACGCGACAGCGCGGCGATCGCGTCGTCCTGGCCGATGACGCGCTGGTGCAGCGCGTCTTCCATGAAGACGAGACGTGCCGTCTCTTCCTCGGTCAGCTTGAAGACGGGGATGCCGGTCGCCTGAGAGAGCACCTCGGCGATGAGCCCCGAGTCGACGGTGCCGGTCGCCTTGACGTCGCCCGACTTCCACTGCTTCTCGAGCCGAAGGCGCTCACCGAGCAGGCGCTTCTCGTCGTCGCGCAGTGACGCGGCCTTCTCGAAGTCCTGCACCTCGATCGCCGCCTCCTTCTCGGAGCGCACGGTCGAGATCTTCTCGTCGAGCTCGCGCAGCTCCGGCGGCGACGACAGCACCGAGAGGCGCAGGCGAGCGCCGGCCTCGTCGAGCAGGTCGATGGCCTTGTCCGGCAGGAAACGGTCGCTCACGTAGCGGTCGGCGAGGTTCGCCGCGGCGACGATCGCGTCGTCGGTGATGGAGACCTTGTGGAAGGCCTCGTACTTGTCGCGCAGCCCCTTCAGGATGTTGATGGTGTGCGCGATCGACGGCTCCTCGACCTGGATGGGCTGGAAGCGGCGCTCGAGGGCCGCGTCCTTCTCGAAGTGCTTCTTGTACTCGTCGAGGGTCGTGGCGCCGATCGTCTGCAGTTCGCCGCGGGCCAGCAGCGGCTTGAGGATCGAGGCGGCGTCGATCGCGCCCTCGGCGGCGCCGGCACCGACGAGCGTGTGGATCTCATCGATGAACACGATGATGTCGCCGCGCGTGCGGATTTCCTTCGTGACCTTCTTGAGGCGTTCTTCGAAGTCACCGCGGTAGCGCGAGCCGGCGATGAGGGAGCCGAGGTCGAGCGAGTAGACCTGCTTCTCCTTGAGCGTCTCGGGAACCATGCCGGCGACGATCGCCTGCGCGAGGCCTTCGACGACCGCGGTCTTGCCGACACCGGGCTCGCCGATCAGCACTGGGTTGTTCTTCGAGCGGCGCGACAGGATCTGCATGACGCGCTCGATCTGCTTCTCGCGGCCGATCACGGGGTCGAGCTTGCCCTCGCGGGCGGCCTGCGTGAGGTTGCGACCGAACTGGTCGAGCACGGCCGACCCCTGGTTCGGGGAGGAGCTCGCCTGCTCGCCCGCGCCAGCGGCGACCTGCTCCTTGCCCTGGAACCCGCTGAGCAGCTGCAGCACCTGCTGGCGCACGCGGTTGAGGTCTGCGCCGAGCTTGACGAGCACCTGCGCTGCGACGCCCTCGCCCTCGCGGATCAGGCCGAGCAGGATGTGCTCGGTACCGATGTAGTTGTGGCCGAGCTGCAGCGCTTCGCGCAGCGACAGCTCGAGCACCTTCTTGGCGCGCGGCGTGAAGGGGATGTGCCCCGTCGGCCGCTGCTGCCCCTGCCCGATGATGTCTTGCACGTGCTCGCGCACGGCGTCGAGCGAGATGTCGAGCGACTCGAGTGCCTTCGCCGCGACGCCCTCGCCCTCGTGGATGAGGCCGAGGAGGATGTGCTCGGTGCCGATGTAGTTGTGATTGAGCATCTTCGCCTCTTCTTGGGCGAGGACGATCACTCGACGCGCACGGTCTGTGAAGCGTTCAAACATCACCTTCTCCTTTCGCTCGGCGATGGCGTCACGAGAGAGTCCGGCGACGCGATGGTTCGAGAGTAATCGGGGCACCGACGTCGTGGTCACCTGTTCGCCGTGGGCGTGACCTCCCCTGACGCCCGCGGAGCGAGCGACGGCCGCGCGTGAGCCGGGCGGGCGCCGCCGCTGTCAGCCGGCCGCGGCCGTCTCCGTCTCGTGCAGGAACGCACCCTGGTCTCGTAGGGCGGCACGCACATCCGCGACGTCGACGTCGCGCGGTCGAGCGCCGGTCGAGACCGCGATGGCGGCGGCGGCACCGGCGGCGTGGCCCGTCATCCAGCACTGGGGGATCTCGCGCATGAACGCCTGAGTCGGCGCGTCACTCGCGACGTGGCGCCCGCCGACGAGCAGCCCGTCGAGGCGCTCCGGCACGAGCGCGCCGTATGGCACCGAGATCGTCGCGTACTTCTGCGACGGCGATGGCGACACCCCCACCTCGTCGGCATGGCGCGCGCCCGCACGCCATTCGGCGGTGTCGAGCGGATGCTCCCCCGCGAGCCTGCGGGTCATCCGCACTCCGATCTCGGGGGCCGCGAGCATGATCCAGGCGTTCTCGAATCCCGGTGCATGGCTGCGGAAGAAGTCGAGGTGATCGACCATCCGGCGGCGGGATTCGAGCTCGACGACGCTGAGATCTTCGACGTCGATGCCGCTGTAGCCCGCGAGCCTCGGGCCCATGAACACGACGACGTCATCGCGCCAGCCGACGTGCGGGGTATCGACGAAGCCGAGCTGCTCGCGCCCCTTCGCCATAAGCTCGCGGTGCCCGGCGACGTCGTTCGTCTTGAAATCTATCCACCGCCGCATGTCGACGCCCGCCCACGTGAAGGCGTTGTTGACGCAGTGCTGCACGTTGCCGCCCGTCCCGTCCTTCTTGGCGTCGGTGACGAAGGCGCCGCCCGCCTGCGCGACGACGTCGAGGTCGCCGGTCGTGTCGACGACGACCTTCGCCAGGATCGCGCGCCTGCCCTGCTTGCTCTCGAACACGGCGCCGCGAACGTCGTCGCCGTCGGTGATGGCGCTCACGACCCAGGAGTGCAGCAGCACGCGTGCCCCGGCCTCGATGAGGGACTCGTGCGAGACGATCTTCAGCCATTCCGGGTCGATCATGGGCGAGCGGGTGACGGTATCGCGGAACACGGAGAGGCGGTGCCGCCAGCGCTCGACGTGCACGGGGTCGGTCGATCCCCACAGCTCGGGGCCGGGTCCGGCCAGCGCGCCCTCGGGGAGCCGGTCGAGCAGCTCGGCGCCGATTCCGGCGATGACGGGTGTGCCGTTCCAGTCCGTCATGCGGTCGATCCAGATCACGAGGCCGCCCGTCGAGAGCCCGCCGAGTGCGCCGTAGCGCTCGACGAGCGTGACCCGCTGTCCGAGCCTGCGCGCCGCGAGGGCGGCCGCGGTTCCGGCCGGTCCGCCGCCGACGACGAGCACGTCGGTCTCTTCGTGCACGGGGATCTCGCGGGCCGGCTCGGTGATCGTGAGCGGCGAGCCCGCCTCGCCGCTCGGCACCCGGCGCGCGGTCGGCGACGGCCGGTCGGCGATGCCCCCGGCGGTGAACAGGCTCGCGTTCGTCGCGAAATATGAGTCTGGGTCGCCGTCACGGTCGAGCTCGTCCATGGCCCATGACTATCGGCGCGGCAGTGCGGGGGGCAACGCCCCTTTCGGTGCGTGAAATGGCGGCGCGAACCGGTCTATGCCGCGACGCACGCTCCCGGCTGGCGCATCGCAGCCTGCGCGACAACGTCGGACTCGAGCTCCTGGCTCAGCAGCGGCCAGTCGTCGTCGCCCGAGAAGTCGCATCCGTTGCCCGTGACCAGAAGCTGGAAGTTGCCGGCGTCGACGAGGGCGTTGGACAGCAGCGACACCTCGTAGTCGGCGTTCATGTTCGCCAGCGTCGCCACGAGCTCCTGCATCGACGGCCAGATCTCGGTCTCGCGCAGGTCGTCTTCGATCGTCTCGGTCGTCGATTCCTCGAGGTCGCCGTCGAAGGCGGTGAGCTTCACCGAGAGCCGCGGCCACTCATCCGGCTGCTCGATGCGCAGCGCCAGGGTTGCGGTGTCGTTGAGGTTGTCCGTCGCCGACAGGAGCGAGGCGGCCAGCGCCATGTCTTCTGCTTCGGGGAGCCCCGGTGAGGCGTACTCCGCCTTCAGGGCCCCATCCGGCGACACGAAGTGCCACTCGCCGACCGAGGCGCCCGGGTCTTGGATGCCCCTGATCGACGCGATCGTGGCGGCCGTTTCCTCGGCGTCGTCGTTCGGGAGCGTGATACCGACATAGCGTCCGGTCGGCGTGTTCATCAGCGCCGGCCCGCCGCCCGTGTGGTCGGGGTCGGGCGCGGCCGTCGACGGCAGCGGCTGCGTGTAGGTGCGGACGTTGACCGCGACCGCCCCCGCGTCGACCAGCTCGGCCCAGTAGTCCGCCTGAGCGCGAAGGCCGTCCACGCTCGGCAGCGCGAAGTACGAGTAGACGGATGCTCCGAGGCGCAGGTCGATCTGGCCCGGGTAGACGCCGTCCGGCAGCTCGATGGTGCGCAGGTCGTTCGCCCGCGCGGCGGCCTCCTGCACTTGTTCGGGGGTCACGTCCTCCTCAAGGTGTACCGACAGCGACACCTGCGTGCCGTTCTGGCCGGCCGTGAGGATCGCGTCGCTGACGCCTGCCAGCTCTTCGATCGATGTCTCGAGCCCGCCCACCACAGCTTCAGCGGTCTCCGGCAGCGACGACCCCTCATCGGACGAGCATCCAGACGCACCGACAAGGAGCAGCGCCGTGCAAAGCACGGGGGCGACTCGTCGCATGGGCGATGCATCCTCTCGCGTCGGTAGTGACCGGGCCTAGGCCCCGCCACAGTACGGCGCGCTGCGTGGAGAAACCCTGGACACGTGCGCCGCGATGGCTGCAGGGTTAGCTCGGCGACGAATCGACCGTGGGGCTGCCCTCGCCGGCAAGCCCGAGCCGCTCGCGCTCCTCGCGCTCGATCTTCGCGTGCGTGCGCCGCTCCGTGCGGTCGGCGTTGATGGTGTACCGGAGGATCACCCAGAAGAGTCCGCCAATGAGGATGGTGGGGGTCACCGACCAGATCGCGTTGGCGAGAAAATCCATGGGGACGATTCTATCCCCGTTCCCCGAGAAGGGCCGCCAGGACGGTCACGAGGGGCCCCTACTTCACGAGCGGGAACAGCACCGTCTCGCGGATGCCGAGGCCGGTCAACGCCATGAGGAGGCGGTCGATTCCCATGCCCATGCCGCCCGACGGCGGCATCGCGTGCTCCATGGCGGCGAGGAATGCCTCATCGAGGCGCATTGCCTCGTCGTCGCCGCGGGCGGCGAGCGCCGCCTGCTCGACGAACCGGGCGCGCTGGTCGACGGGGTCGATGAGCTCGGAGTAGCCCGTCGCCAGCTCGAATCCGCGCACGTAGAGGTCCCACTTCTCGACGACGCCGGGGAGCGTGCGGTGGGCGGCCGTGAGCGGCGAGGTGTCGACGGGGAAGTCGACGACGAACGTGGGGCGCTCGAGCCCGCCCTTGACGAAGTGCTCCCAGAGTTCCTCGACGAGCTTGCCGTGCGTCGCGGTCTTCGGCGGCACCTCGACGCCGACCCTTTCGGCCAGGGCCTGCAGGTCGGAGACCGGCGTCTCAGGCGTGATCTCGACGCCGGCGGCCTCGGAGAGCGAGGGGTACATCGGTACGCGCGGCCATTCGCCGCCGAGGTCGAACTCGGTGCCATCGGCCCAGGTGACGACGTGCGAGCCGGCGACGGCGAGTGCGGCGTTCTGCACGAGCTCCTGCGTCAGGTCGGCGATCGAGGTGTAGTCGCCGTAGGCCTGGTACGCCTCGAGCATCGCGAACTCGGGCGAGTGCGTCGAGTCGGCGCCCTCGTTGCGGAAGTTGCGGTTGATCTCGAAGACCCGCTCGAGCCCGCCGACGACGGCGCGCTTGAGGTAGAGCTCGGGAGCGATGCGCAAGAACAGCTCGGTGTCGAACGCGTTCGAGTGGGTCACGAAGGGTCGGGCCGCCGCGCCGCCGTGCATGGTCTGCAGCATTGGCGTCTCGACCTCGAGGAAGTCGTGCGACGCGAACGTCTCGCGCAGCGACGCGTTGGTCTTCGCGCGCGTGACGACGACCTCGCGGGCGAGAGGGCGCTGGATCAGGTCGAGGTAGCGCGCCCGCACCCGCGTCTCCTCGTTGAGCTCGGCGTGCATGTTCGGCAGCGGTCGCAGCGCCTTTGAAGCCATGCGCCACTCGGTCGCCATGATCGACAGCTCGCCCCGCCGCGATGAGATGACCTCGCCGCGGGCGAAGACGTGGTCGCCGAGGTCGACGAGCTCTTTCCACGCGTCGAGCTGTTCCTGACCGACGTTGGCGAGCGACACCATCACTTGAATGCGGTCGCCGGAGCCCGACTGGAGGGCGGCGAAGCAGAGCTTGCCCGTGTTGCGGAGGTGGACGATGCGGCCGGCGACGCCCGCGACCACGCCGGTCTGGGCGTCGGCCTCGAGGTCGGGGTACGAGGTGCGGATCTCACGGATGCTGTGGGTGATCGGCAGCGTGAGCGGGTAGGGAGCGTGGCCGCGGGCGAGCAGCTTCTCGCGCTTCTCGAGACGCACCTGCTGCTGCTCGGAGAGCTCGGCGCCGCCGATCAGCTCACCGTCGGCCTGGCCGACCTGCGTGGTGGGCGCGGTCTCGTTCTGCGGCTCGTTGGCCATGCTGCTCCTCGCGACGTTCGTGTTCGGTGCTCGCTCCGGCCCCTCGCGTGCCGAGGGGCCGCCGGATCCGACGGCGCCCATTCTCCCCTACGCGCGCGGCGGGGGTTCTCGCACGCTCGTCGCGGGCCGCTCGCCCGCCGCGCGGGACCACGAATTCCGCGCCGGCGACCGCATTTACGAAGCTGCCGGCTCGTCATCGCGACTCGGCGACACGAGCGGCCTGTCATAGGAAGGGTCCCGCCTGCTCCTGCGCGCCCAGAGGAGGTGATGCGCTCGTTCGCGTTCATCGAGTTGCGACGCGTATTCGACGATGACGACGCGTCGAGCGATGCGCCACTCGTCGTCTCGGCGTTCGAAGCGATCGACATACCGACCTCCACTGAGGCCGAGTGGCGGCAGTTCGGTGGGCGCATCTGGCGTGATGCCGACCACGAGCTGATAGTACGTCTCAACGTGGGCAGTGTCCCCCTCGATGTCGAACGACATGTTGTGCAAGAGGTGTTGGCTGAATGATCGGTGGGCGTCTCGCCGTTCCCAGTCGTTGATGAGTGCCTCGGCTGCCGGGTGGTACTCGACCGAGCCACCATGATGATCCGTTGCATCGGGGTGAAAAGCGGATCGAAGAAGATCGAGATCCTTGCGGTCGAGCCCGCGCGCGTATCGGTGGAGGCAGTCTCGGATCTCCTGCCGATCGACGAGTTGTTGCAACGTGGCGGCTATGTGTTGTTGACCCATGTCATTTCGCTTCCGAACGGGAACCGCGCTTCGGAACTTGGCAAGCGGCGCTCCGCCGGTCGCGCGCTTCCGACGCGGTTCATTGCTTGAACATTGGAAGCACAATACGTCACCTCAGGGAACCAAACTCCTGAAATACCCCTAGACGGGCCACTAGACGCATCGTAACCTGAACATAGCAGCCGTCATGTGAACGATTGATGCACTCACCCTCCCGCCGTGAGCTCCGTGCCATCTCCGACCAAGCGCACGTGTCGGCCGCTACAGAGAGAGGAGAGACCATCGTGAGACGACCACATTGGGGTGGTGTCGCCGGGGCGGTCTTCATAGTCACGCTAGGGATGTCAGGGTGCGCCACCAACGTGGGTGACGCGGAAGCCCCGATCGACTTCATCTACGCGATCGATGACGACCCCCGTGGCATGAACGCACAGTTCGTCGGCGCCCCCATGACGGCCATGTTCAGTGCACAGATGCTCGAGCCGCTGATCTTCCAGTCGACCGACTTTGCGTTTTCGCCCGCACTCGCCGAGAGCTGGGAGCTGAGCGACGACGCGCTGACCCTGTCATTCCAGCTGCGCGAAGGAGTGACGTGGCACGACGGAACACCGTTCACCGCGGATGACGTGAAGTTCAATTTCGACGAGATCGTGCCGCTCTCGTCGTTCGGGGCAGAGATCGGTGAACGCCTCGAGTCCGTCGAGGTCACCAGCGAAACGACCGTGGTCATCCACATGAGCGAACCGTATGGGCCGATCCTGCAAACCGTTGCGGCGCAGTTCATGGTGCCGAAGCACGTCTACGAGGGCACGGACTACGTCACGAACCCGGCGAACATGGCACCGATCGGAACCGGTCCGCTGATGTTCGACTCGTACGACTCCGGCGAGCAGATCGTGCTCCTGAGAAACCCTGACTATTGGGGAGGTGACGTCTCGGTCGATCGGGTGATCTTCCCGATCATGGGCGACGCGACCAGTCGCACTGAGGCGCTCTTCGCTGGTGAGGTCGACCAGGCGGTCATCGGAATTGCACACCAGCCTCGGGTCCAAGAGGACCCCGATTTCGCGCTGCTCGAGACCTTCGGGTACCCGCAGGACATCGCCATGATGTTCAACGGCAAGAGTCCGGAGCTCGAAGACCCGGCCGTGCGCCAGGCCGTCTTCTCTGCCATAGACCGCCAGGAGATCGCTGAAACCGTGCTGCACGGCCTCGGCCAACCCGCCAACGGGTTCTTCCCCGAAGCCCTCGACTGGGCGGTCAGCCCGAACGTCGACTTCTCGGAGGACTTCCCCCGCGATGTCGACGCGATCAATGCCGCGCTCGACGCGGCCGGAGCAACGACGGGCCCAGATGGTTCGCGATTCGCGCTCGACCTTCGCTACACGTCCGAGCGCACTGACACCGCTGCGATGGCCGAACTCGCCCGGTCGATGCTGGCTGACGTCGGCATCACGGTCAATCTGGTGGGCTCCTCAGCTACCGTCTTCACGGAGAGCGTGTATACGACAAGTGATTTCGACATCGCGTTCCTGCCGGCGACCGTCGGTTCGGACCCGAGTGTTGGCATTACTCGCTGGTACACGTGCAACAGCGAGAAGCAGGCATCCGCCAACCCATCACAGATCTGCGACGAGCAGATCGACGCGGCCGCCGAGACCGCCCTGACGATGACTGGTCAGGACGAGCGCGGCGCAGCATTCATCGATCTTCAGGACCGCGCGGAGGAACTGATGATTTACGCGCCCCTGGTTTGGTTCAACGGGCAGTTCCCCGTAGCCAACACGAGCAGGTGGCAGGGCCTCGAAGACGGATCCGTCATGTCGAACAGACTCCCATGGGAGACGATGACGCGCGCCCGCGGGTGACGCAAGCGAACGAACGGCCGGTGCTCCCCCGCGGGGCGCACCGGCCGTTTCCGCACTCGCACCTCGATGCGGAGCGCCGTTTTCGAGACTTAGCTGTCGGGGGCCTGCACGTCGAAGACGGAAAGCTGGGTCGCGATCATGTCGTAGTACCCGACGAGCGACACCAGTTCGAACAGTGCCCGCTCACCCAGCACGCCGACGGCATCGGCGTATTCGGTGTCGTCGAGCGTCTTGCGGTCGAGGATGGCCACCGTGACGTCGAACGTCGCACGCTCCTCCTCCGACTCGAACTGCGGCGGAACGCGGTCGCTGAGCGCTTCGATTTCCTCATTTGACAGGCCGGCGGCCAGGCCGGCCTTCCGGTGCGCATAGAGCTCGAAGGCGCTGTCTCGGAAGAACGCGTGCAGCAGCAGGGCGATCTCGCGGCACCGGTCGGAAAGGGTGAGCTCGAATCGCATGGCGCCGCCCGCCTGCTCGAAGATCCGGGCCAGGGGAGGGCTGAGTAGCCACGCGTTCGGCGGGCCGATGAGCCCGCCGTCCGGGTGCACGAGTGAAAAGGCGCTGGCCGGGGTGACACGCTTGCCGCCCGTGAACTTCTCGGAGATGTCGCGCTGCTCGTCGGTCATCTCGTCGGGCATCAGCCTCGGCAGGCGTTTGCTCATGAGTGCTTCTTCCTTTCCTCGCTCCGTCTGGCGGTCGCGCGTTCGAGTGACGGGGCCGCTGCCAGAAGCGTCTGCGTGTATGGATGCGTCGGTTGAGTGAAGATTTCGGTCTTCGTGTTGTGCTCGACGATCTCGCCGTCCTTCATCACGTAGACGTAGTCGGCGACCTTCTTCACGACGGGCAGGTCGTGGGTGATGAACACGTAGCCGACACCCAGGCGTTCTTTCAGATCCGCCATGATCGCGAGCACGCCCGCCTTGACCGACGCATCGAGGGCGGAGACTGCCTCGTCGGCCACGATCACCCGGGGGTTCAAAGAGAGGGCACGAGCGATGAGTACTCGCTGCCGCTGGCCTCCCGAGAGCTCATGGGGATAGCGATCCATGAACGCCTCGGGCGGAGTCATCCCTACGAGGTCGAGCACTTCGACGGCCTTCTGACGAATCTCTTGCCGCCCGCGCGCCATCCGGTGCAGTCGAATGACTTCGCCGATCGCTTCGCCGACGCGCTTTCGCGGATTGAGCGACCCGGCGGGGTCCTGCAGAACGGCCTGGACCTTTCGCCGGTACCCGGTGTGCTCTGCGCCGGACATCCCCCGGATCGTCTTCCCGTCAAGCGTGACGTCTCCCTCGGAAGGCGAGATGAGGTCAAGCAGGATGCGCGCGAGCGTCGACTTTCCGGATCCGGACTCTCCCACGATCGCGACGAACGTTCCCGGGGTGGCGGTCACGCTGATGTCCTTCACCGCGTAGACCGGCGCAGCTCCGCGACGCCCTTTGAACACCTTCGTGATGTTGCTGGCTTCAAGAAGCATGCCCGTCCTCCAGGTCGGCGCCGGCGGATGGGATGCGATCCGCGAGCGCGAACTCCCGCCGAAGTGCCGGTGGGATCGAATAGAGCGTCGTGTCTTCGTCGGTCAGTGACCGCACACTGCGCAGAAGTGCTCTCGTGTAGGGATGCTTGGGATCGTGCAGGACGTGCTCCGTTGGTCCGTCCTCGACGATCCTCCCGCCGTACATGACGTAGACGCGGTCCGCCATCTCCGCGACGACTGCGAGATCGTGCGAGATGAGCAATAGCGACGTTCCGAGATCGGTGACGGTCTCATCGATCGTCCGCAGCACGCGTTGCTGCACGGTCGCATCGAGTGCCGTTGTGGGTTCATCGGCCAGAATGAGGGCAGGCGCTTTCGCGATGGCGATCGCGATGAGGACGCGCTGACGCATGCCGCCCGAAAGCTCGTGCGGGAACGCGGCCGCCACCTGCTCGGGGTTGTCCAGGCCTGCCAGGCGCAAGTAGCGAACGACCTCATCGCTTCGGTCGTGCTTGCGTGAGTGCCCGGGGCTGCTGGAGATGACGGACTCGGCCACCTGGCGCCCAACCCGCATCGTGGGGTTGAGGTAGGTCAGGGGGTCTTGGAAGATCATGCCCACGGTTTTGCGCCGCACTTGGTCCCACGCCTTGGGCGGTGCGCCGACCATCTCCGAGCCCGAGATCCGTATCGATCCCTCGACGCGCACGCGCGGTGACGTCGGGAGGAGGCCGGCGATGGCGCGGCCTGTCACCGACTTGCCCGATCCCGACTCGCCGACGAGCCCGACGCGCTCGCCGTTGCGAATCACCAGGTCGACGTCTCGGACCGCCTGCACGGATTCGCTGTCACCGGTCGGGAGTTCGACGCTAAGGCCCTTGACTTCGACGAGCGGCGCGTTCTCGGCGCCGACGAGCGCAGACTGGTCAGAGCGACTGCTGCTCATTTCACCCTTCCGATCGTCGGGTTGTAGGCGTCGTTCAAGGCGTCGCCGAGCATGTTGACCGCCAGGACGACCAGGAATATGCACGCGCCGGGGGCGACCGCGAGCCACCAGCCGTCGCGCATGTACGACTGCGCCGAGTTCAGGAGTGCACCCCACGAGGGGTTGTTGGCATCCCCGATGCCGAGGTAGGCGAGCCCCGACTCGATGAGGATTGCGCGCCCAACCGTCATGCTCGTCGCGACGAGCACGGGCGGCATGGCATTGGGGATGACGTCGGACCAGATGATCCGCGGGCCTTTGAAGCCGGCCGCGCGTGCCGATTCCACGTAGCCGAGTTGTGCGATGCGCATCGACTCGGCCCGCACGATTCGGGCGACGCCCGGCCACATCGTCAGGGCGAGAATGAGTACGAGCACGACCGGGTTGGCACCGAGCAGCGCGGCGGCGACCAGGGCGAGCACGATGCCGGGCAGGACCTGGAAAAACTCGGCGAGCTTGACCATGATGACGTCCATAGCCCCGCCCAGGTAGCCTGCGAGGCTTCCGATCAGGATCCCGATCGTCATGCAGAGCAGCGCGACGGCGAACCCGACGATCAGCGACACCCTGGCACCGTGGACGACGCGCGCAAGATAATCCCTGCCCAGGGAATCAGTTCCGAGCAAGTACTCACCGCCGGGCGGCTGGAGCCGTGGATGCTCGGTCGACACCGGGCTGCCGACGAGGAACGGGCCCACGACGGCAACCAGCACCATGAACGCGAGGAGGGTGCCGAAGACCCACACCGCCGGCTTCCGGAGGAAGATCGACCACGCGTTGCGCTGGGCGCGACGGACCTCGGTCGTCGCCACGGGTTCGGTCGTCGGAGCGCCTGCGCTCACATTCGATGCGTCCAGCGGAACGCCTGCGGTCGCCGCCTGAGGCGGGGCTGGACTGTCGGCTTTGTCTCGTTGCGCGGTCATAGCTGTACCTCCGCCGCCTCGGGCTTCAGCGTGCTCTGCTGCTTCGGCGAGAACCGTGCCCGCAGTCGCGGATCGACGAGTCCGTAGATGATGTCGGTAAAGATATTGATGAGGATGATCGCGATCGTCAGCACGATCACGACGCCGAGCACCACCATGTTGTTTTTGGCGTTGATCGCATCGATGAACAGCAGCCCCATGCCCGGCCATCCGAAGACCTGCTCGACCAGCACGGAGCCGGCCAGGACGAAGCCGAGACTGTACCCCGAGATCGTCACCATCGGCAGCAGAGCATTCGGCATCGCATGCTGCCAGAGCACCCGGCTCGACGAAAGTCCCTTCGATCTCGCAGTGTCGATGAAGTCCTGTCCGAGCGACTCGATCATCGATGACCTCATGATCCTCGTCTTATAGGCGAGCTCGGTGGTGGCCATGGTGATGATCGGCAGCACGGTGTACTCCCACGAGATCCCAGGCTGCCCGAATGGGCTCTTCCCCTGCGAGGGAAACCACCCGAGACCGATTGAGAACGTCAAGATCAGCAGAATGCCGAACCAGAAGTTCGGCAGCGAGAACAGGCCTACCGCGGTGCCCGAGATGCCTCCGTCCAACCACCGCTTGCGCGTGCGTGCGGCAATCGATCCGAGGACGATGCCCCCGATGGTGGACAAGACGAATGAGGGGATCGCAATCGCCAGGGTGTTCCCGGCCCGGCTCAGGATGAGGTCGAGGACGGGCTCGTTATTGGTGCCGAACGAGTAGCCGAGGTTGCCCGTGAGCACGTTGCCGAGATAGGAGACGTAGCGCTCCCAGACCGGGCGGTCGAGGCCGTACGCCGCGATAATCTGCTCGCGGAACTCTTGCGACAGCGGCACGTCGCCGACGAGGCTCTGCACCGCGTCTCCCGGCGCGATCTCGAGCAGGAAGAACAGCACCGTGATGACAGCGATGAAGAGGATGAATGACGAGATGAGCAGCTTGCCGTAGTGGAAGAATCTGGCTTTCACGGCAACTCCTTTCCGTCGACGGACGGACCGGTTGGGGGCAACTGGTAACCGTGGTGCAGCATGCTCGCGCTCGAATCGACCACGCTGGGCACACAGTCGGGCCAGTAGTTGACGGGGGTTCTTCCGCTTACGGGGTTGCGGTAGTTGAACCACATCGGGGCGATCTCTGGCCACGCGAGCACCGGCCCAGGTCCGCCGCGGAACCCGCGCATCCGTTCGCCGAGCTCATCCATCGCGATGTCGGGCGGATACAGCGAGAGGAGTTTGCTGGGGGGCTGGGGCTTCGCCTCGTCGACCTGCGCCGAGGCCCAGCCTCCCGACCACGACGGCGAGACGAAGTAGTACTCGTCGATGGTCACGCTCCAGAGGCGCCAGACTCCCCCGTCGAGAACGGCCTGGTCGTTCGCATAATTGCCGCTATGGATGCCGGTCCATTCCGGCAGCACGTCGGCCGCGGTGCGCATCTGGAACAGCCGTGCGCGAAGATTCGCTGATCTCCCGTCGTGCGACACCATGACGACGCTCTGCGGGCGCCAGTGCAGCACCGCCCGGGCACGCGGCACAGCAGGGTCTCGAGGAGCACCGTGCGAGGCCGTCGCAGCGCCGAGGATTCGTTCGGGCCCGAAATAGTAGCCGGCGAACGGGCTCTGCTTATGGCCGTTCGTCGCGAAAAGGGCGGCCATCTCGGGCCACTGGAAGTCGTCCAGGTAATACCCGTAGGCGGCCGAGAGGTTCTCGACCGCGTCGTAGGCACGCGACCGGGAGAGCTTGCGGTCGAGGTCGGCCAATTGCACGTCCTCGTGCTCCCGTTGCGCTCGTTCCTGGGCATTGGCGCTCCGGGGGGCCGGGTTCAGCACGGGGGGCGGCGCCGAGTTGCCCTCGAGGTCGATGCCGCCGGTCGCCCACCCGTCGGCGTACGTCGCCCGGAGAACTCGCGAGACCGTGACGTCGTGGATGCGCCACAGACCATCGTGTTTCACCATGCGGTTACGGAAGACCGAGAACTCCCAGTGCCCTTCACCCGATTCCGGGTCGGCGAGCAACGCCACCTCGAACCCGCGAACGTCTGCTTCCTCGCCGCCCGGCCGAACGTCCACGATCGCGCCGAAAATCATTCGGTCATTGAGTTCACCAGTTACTAGGCCAGCTGCGCCCATCTCATGCAGTGCTCTGTGGACACCCTCCTGGCCGGAGTATTCGGTCTGGCCGACTCGGATGCACGCCTCCTCCGCGAAGAGGTCGTGCACGTCAGCCCACATCTTGCGGTCGACGTAGTAGCCGAAGGCGTGCAGCAGATTGCGGACATCGTCCTCGTCGTTGAGTCGCGCGATGCGCGTGGCGAGGTGCCCCGCCTCGGCCTCGCCGAAGGAGTCGGCCGGTCTGGCGGGGCCAGCCGGGGCACCGACCTGCTCCGCGGTGAAGTGCGGCGGAACGATCGGCACGCCCGTCGGCGCGGTGTTCGTCCATCCGTCCACATAGTCGCCGTCGTAGAGCGGCACATAGCGAATCGACGAGATGCGCCACCCGGCTTCGGACCGGTGATACTCGTTCTCGTAGATGCCGGCGCAGATTTGCGCGACAGCGACGCCATCACCCAGGAAGCGCAGGCTGTGCCACCGACCCGAAGCGTGTTCGCCGCTGTCCGAGAGCGTGATGAGCGGCTGATCGATGACCTCGAAGTGCAGCGCGCCGCTCGCGCCACTCGCCCACGGCGCGACCTCGGCCTGGAGGAACGCGTCGATCTCGGCACGGCCGCTCCACCGCCGCGCCGCCCCCTCGACGGTGGCGTCGTCGCCGAAGAGCCCGGCCATGTCGCGGGTGTTTCCGAGCTGCCCCAGGTGGGCATACCGTCGCTGCAGGTCTTTCACCTCTCGGATCGACTCAACCCGCTGCACCGCGTGCGTCAGAGACTTGTCGACTGATGGCGTTGCGTTGATGGTGGCACCTCTCCTTCGAGTACGCCGACGGCTGATGCCCGGCCGAAGACCCGGCCGAGCACTAGCCACGTGCGCGTTTCACAGTGCGAAACGCGTGTTCACTTCACGTACACTACGGGGCCAGTGGATCGCGCGCAAGGGGCCAGTGCGCAGATCCCCGTGAATCCGCATGAGACTTCGACCTGCCGGAGGACTGCCGGCGCATGAAAGGGCTTGCGCGCGAGCGCTTTGGAGCTCGGAGGTTGACAGGAAGCGGACACTGTGACGATCCTTGACCGTACTATGAACCGACACGCTGCATTGTGAACGTGGCGCGCGCTGCTGCGCGCCATGCCAATGAGCGGGTCCCATCAACGGAGAGAAGTTCCATGCGACGCACCGGTGACCCGCACGAACAAGCCCGTTTCGACCGCGACGACCTCCTCGATCTGGTACGGCGCGAACGCTTCGCTCGAGATCAGCGCCACTTCGAGGTCATGCGCGCGTGCTTCCACGACCAGGCACACGTTCGAACGAGTTGGTTCGACGGGACTGGGCCGGACTACGTCGAGGAGACGCGCCTGCGCATCGATGCATCCGGCAATAGCAAGCACTGGGTGTTTCCGGCATTCGAGCAGGTGAATGGCGACCGCGCCACGGTCGAGAGCCCGGCGATGATCTTCAATCGCGTCGTTCTCGAGGGTGTTGAGGTCGATTTCCACGTCTACTGTCGATTCTTCTCACGGGCAGTTCGGGTCGATGAATCCTGGAAGCTCCTCTCCTTCGAGGTCCTTTTCGAACGCGATGTGCTGAAGCCGGTCGACCCGGACGAGCGCACGCCGATCGACCGCGAGGTCCTCGCGACCCTTCGCCCGTCATACAAGTTCCTCGCCTACATCCACTACTCGCGCGGCAGGACGGTGAATCCCGACCTCTTGGGCGACGACCGACGCGATGAGCTAAACGCGTTCCACGAGAACGAGGCACGCTGGCTCGCAGACACGGAGTAGTACCCGCGCGCGGCACCCGTGAGGAACGGGGCGCTCGTCACACGAGCGCCCCGTATGCCACCGTCTGGAACTCCGCCAAGAGGCGCCCATCAGACGGCATCTGCTGCGCACAGAACACGGCCACGAACTCTTCCCGGGGATCGACGAGGAAGCGGGTCGTCGCCGCCCCGAACCATCCGAACGTCCCCGGGCTGCCGAGGTTGCTCTCGCTCGCCGGATCGACCGTCACCGAGACCCCGAGCCCGTACCCCGCTCCGGGGGCGGGGCTTCCCGGCGGGAGCCGATCGATGCCTGGCGGAAGATGATTCGAGCACATCAGCTCGACGGTTTTCCGTGCGAGCACGCGTTCCCCGTCGAGCTCGCCACCTCGGCGCAACGCCTCGCCGAAGCGAGCGAAGTCGATCGTGGTGCCCCACAGGCCGATCGTCCCGAAGGGTCGGTCGGCGAACCGCTCGTAGGTCGGGATTCCCGATGCTGCGCCGGCGCCGTGGAGATCGACGACTCGAGATCGTTGGTCGTCGGGCACGCCGTAGGCGGTGTCGATCATCCCGAGCGGACGAAAGACGCGATCCGTCAGGTAAGCATCGAGAGGTCGCCCGGACAGTCGTTCGATGAGGTGCGCCTGCACATCGTGACCGAGGCCGTACACCCAGCGCTCACCGGGCTGATACAGCAGAGGCATCTCGCCCAACGTCAATATCGCCTGGCTGAGAGACGGCGACTGCGCCAGCGTCAGCCCGCGCTCGCGGTACAGCGCGTCGACGTGTGTGGGGCCGATGCCGGAGACGAACCCGGGTGTGTGACGCATTGCGTCGAGCACGGTCGGCGAGCGCTGCAATTCGTCGTACTTCGGAGCCCCCGACTCGTCATAGCCGGCGTGCACCCGCAGGCCGGCGAGCTCGGGGAGGTGCAGTTCGAGCGGGTCGGTGAGCTGGAACCGTCCCTCTTCGTAGAGTTGCAGGAGGCCGACGGAGACGACGGGTTTCGTCATCGAGTACTGGCGAAAAATTGCGTCGTGCCGCATGGGTTCGTCGCCAGAGCGACTCATGTCGCCGAATGCGGCGTGCATCCCGATGCGTCCCCGGCGCATGAGGACGATGACCGCCCCGGCGACCCGCTCCTCGCTGATGGCGCGCGCGGCGAAGTCGGTCACGCGCCCCAATCCCGCTTCATCGAGCCCGGCGCGCTGGGGAGTCTCGGTCTGGAGCGTTTCCATGGTTCTCCTCGTGTTGATCCACCGCGGCTACGCGGTATAGCCGCCGTCGACGGTGAGGACAGCGCCGCTCACATGACTCGCGCGGTCGCTGAGCAGCCACGCCGCGCTCTGAGCGACCTCTTCCGGCGCACCCGCCTTGCGCAGCGGAGTCGCAGCGATTCGAGCCTTCACGCCGTCGGGCAATTCGCCGTCCGGTTTCATCACCATTGAGGTGAGGACCGGACCTGGCGCAACGACATTCACCCGTATTCCGTCGGGGCCGTTGTCATGCGCCGCAGTACGTGTCAGGCCGATCACCGCGTGCTTCGTCGCCTGGTATGCGCCGAATCCGGGGCTGCCGCGGAGTCCGCCGATGCTGCTGACGTTGACGATCGCTCCCGAGCCGGCGGGGCGCATGACGCGCACCTGCTCGCGCAGGCAGAGCCAGACGCCTTTGACGTTAACGTTCATGACCCGGTCGAACTCGTCCTCCGACACGTCATCGAGCCGGCCGCCCTGACCGATGCCGGCGTTGTTGAATGCACCATCGAGTCGGCCGAACCGCGAGATCGTCTCGTCGACGAAGCGCGCGACATCGTCCGCGACCGCGACGTCGCCCGAGACGGCGGCGGCGTCATGTCCGCCACGTGTCAGCTCGTCGACGATCTCGCGCAAGCGCTCCGACGACCGTGCGGCGAGCATGACCGATGCACCTTCGGCGGTGAACACGCGCGCGGCCTCGGCCCCGATTCCGCTGCTCGCCCCGACGACCAAGACGACTTTCCCTGCGAGGAGGCCATTGTCCGGCGCGGTGCCGCTCTGTTGCATTGCATTCCCATGACTCATTGGTCAATGTCCTTTCGACGACGCACGCCGTCATCGTGGCGATACTGTGCCGTGCGCCCCGCTGTAGCGGCGGCACTCAGCGCTGCCGCCAGGAGGGTCGCGTCATTGCTCATGACGCTGAACGAATAGCCGTTGTCTGCGGCCGCCTGCACCGACTCGGGGGCGACGCCGCCGGCGTTGCCGATCGGCGTGCCCGCAGAGCGCGCGGCCGCGACCGCCTCCGCCATCAGTGCCTGCACGACAGGATCGGACCCAGCGCGCCCCTCGGAGGCCGCCAAGTCCGTGGAGCCGATCAGCAGTGCATCCACACCGGGAACCCTCGCTATGCCCGCTGCGTTCTCGACCGCGAGGGCGCTCTCGATCTGCGCGATGAGGACCGCTTCTTCTTGCCCGTAGCGCACGTACTCGTCGTATGACCCGAGCCCCCATGCACCGGCTCGACTGGTCGGCCCCATCCCGCGGTCGCCCCGCGGCGCGAACCGCATCGCCGCAACGGCGGCTTCAGCGTCGGCGGCCGTGTCGACGTGCGGCAGCATGATGCCCTCGGCCCCAGCGTCCAGCAACCTCGACACCATCCCGCCGTCGAGCGCGGGCACACGCGCGATCGGTGACAGGCCGGCCAGCAGTGCGACACCGATCTGGCGAAACGCCGTCTCGGTGCTCATGGCCGAGTGCTCGAGGTCGATGACGACGAAGTCGAAGCCCGCGGCAGCGGACATCTCGATGCTCTCCATTACCGGGAGCTTGACCCAGGTCCCGATCGCCGGCCGGTCAGTATCCGCAACGGCCGCGCGGAAGCGGCTTCGCCGTGTTGGCATGGCGGTCACTCGGCGGGGTAGTCGTCGGCGTTGAGCACCCAGCCGGCCTCCGCGAAGTCCTCGCGCGGCGGCGCGAAGATGTCGAGGAGCTGCTGGTGCGTGCCGCTGCCCTGTGACGTGTGCACGGTGGGCGGCGGGATGATGCACACCGACGGCGTGCCGACGTCGCGGTGCTCGTCGTCGCGCCACAGCGTCGAGTCGGGGCCCCACGGGTACCGGACATGGTGGGTGAAGCGCCCCTTGACGCCGAACGAGAGCTGTTCGAAGTCATCGTGGAAGTGGGGCGAGAGTTTCGTCGCGTCACGCGGGCCGGTCTCTTCCGGCACGAAGTTCACCATGAGGTTCGTCGTGCGGAAGATGCGCCCGAACCGGTCTGGCGAGATCGGTGCATCCGCGAGCGGGTAGACGCGCAGACGGAAGCCGCCTTGCGGATCGGGCCCAGGGCGCAGCGGCGCGACGCGGAGATCGGGGTCGGCGTACGCGTCGGCGTTCAGCGCCGCCGTGCGGAGGTCGTCCGCGTTGGCGGAGAAGAGCCGAACGAGCACCCCGTCTTCGAGCACCTCGACCGTGCTCGCGCCCGGGGGCACGACGGCGAAGGCCGGCTCGGCCACGACGTGCTCGTCGCCCTTCGCGACGATGCGCATCGGGGCGCTCTCGGAATAGCTCAGCACGGTGTACTCGTCCGGCTGATCGGCGCGCCGGAAGACGTCGCCCGCCTTCGCCTCGGTGAACGAGAGCACGGCGTTGGTCGATCGTACGTGCCAGGTGCGACTCCCGCGTTCCGTGACCTCGTTCGGCTCGAGCTCGAGGAATTCGAGGTATTGCGCGGGCTTGACCGGCAGTGATGGGTCGGCGGGATTCGATTGCGCAGGTGGCGCGAGTTTCGATCGAATGTCGTCGGCGGCATACATCGTCATAGGAGATTCCCTTCTAGAGAGTGAGCCGGTCGCGCCCTTTGAGACCGAGCATTCGTCGTGCGTCGTCGGGGGTGGCAATGGTCTTGCCCATGCCTTCGATGACTGTCGTGATGCGTTCGACCTGTTGCGCATTGCTGACGGCGAGTTCGCCCGGGCCGATCCACAGGCTGTCCTCCAGGCCGACTCGCACGTTGCCGCCGAGCGCCGCGCTTCGCTCGGCGAAGGGCATCTGCTGGCGCCCCGCTGCGAAGGCGGAGAACTGGTAGTCGTCACCGAACAGCTTGTCGGCCGTCTCCACCATGTGGTCGAGGTGCTCGGGGTCGGCCCCGATTCCGCCAAGGATGCCGAAGACCCCTTGGATGAAAAACGGTGGCGAAGCCAGCCCCCGATCGGCGAAATAGGCGAGTGAGGTGAGATGGCCGATGTCGTAGCACTCGAACTCGAACCGGGTGCCGCCGTGCCGGCCGAGCGTGGTGAGGATCGTCTCGATCTGCTCGAAGGTGTTGATGAACGGATTCCCGTAGCTTCTCTCGACGTACGGCTTTTCCCAGTCGTGTTTCCAGTGCTGCACGCGTTCGGCGATGCCCGAATACACCAAGTTCATGGAGCCCATGTTGAGTGACGCGAGCTCGGGGCTGAAGCGCTTCGCCCCCGCGAGCCGTTGCTCCATCGACATGGCCGGCGAGCCGCCGGTGCTGATGTTGACGACCGCGTCGGTTTGGCTGACGATCGGCGGCACGATTTGCTCGAAGACGGAGCTGTCGAACGCGGGCCGGCCATCGGGGTGCCTCGCGTGCAGATGGATGATCGCGGACCCGGCCGCCACCGCTTCGAGCGATGCCGTGACGATCTGCTCCGCGCTGAGAGGCAGGTAGTCGCTCTGCGAGGGAACATTGATGCTCCCCGTCACGGCAGTGCTGATGATGACGTTCTGCGTTTGACGCATGACTGCTCCTCCCTCTGCGCGCGTGGCGCGTCAGGCCGCCTCGTCGAAACCGATGAGATACGTGGGCGTATCGACGAACATTCGTCGGAGGTCTTTCTCCGGCACCCCGCGGTCCAACAACGCCGTGGCAACGTAGATGAACGCGTCGACGGGATGTGTCCGGCCTATCTGGCCGAGATCCGAGGCGAAATAGCTTCGCTCGATGCCGACCACCTCGAGCCACTCCATGAGCGTGTCGATCTCGAAGAACGGCTGCTCATTCGGCAGGTACATGCCCACTTCATGCTCGAGATACACCCCGAGATCTGCGAGCTCCTTCCCCTGCTGCGGCGTGAGATCGGTGATGAAGTTCGGGTGACTGGCGACCATTCGTTGCACCCCTCGGTCGGCCCCCACTGAGAACACCTCGAACATGTCATCGGCATGCAGATGCCCCCCGTTGAACACCGCCCCCGACTCTTCGACGATGTCGGCGATCTGCGCCACTTCGGGACGGAGGGCGCCCGAGTCGTCGTGCACGAGCACCGGAACCGTTGTCAGCTGCACCGCGCTCTGCGGGAACCCCTGTGATACCGCCTGTTCGTGGTACTCGATGTGCCGGCGTGACGAGAAAGTGGGGAACCATACGACTTTTCCCCCCATCCGCACGCACATCTCGACGGCGTACGGATTGAGGCCGCCGACCTGGTTGTTCAGGGCAACGCCGCCAAAAGCCTTGGTGCCGATTCCCTCGAAGGATCGGTAGGCGGCCTTCATATCCATGACCGTGCTGTGGTGGTGCGACTTCGAAACGAATGCCCGCATGTTGATGCGGTCACCTTCGCGTGCGGCCTCCACGTGATCGAATTCGCGCGGGAACGGCGCTGGGCCCGAGTGGCAGTGCATGTCGACGAGACCGTCAAGTAGTTTCGTGACAGCGGGACTGGCTTCCATAAAAATCTCCTCAATATCGAACGCGATGGTGATGCTTCGCGGCGCCCGACGCGGGCGCCGCGAAACGCCGTCGCGGGTGTGGCTACTCCCCCGGTGCCTTCACGCCGAACACGGCCAGCTGGGTGGCGATCATGTCGTAGAAGCCGACGAGCGACACGAGTTCGAACAGCCGGCGTTCGCCGAGCACGTCGACCGCCGCGGCGTACTCCGCGTCATCCAACGCCTGCCTGTCGAGGAGGGAGATCGTGGTCTCGAACACGGAGCGTTCTTCGTCGGTTGCAAACGCCGGAGGCACGCGTGTCGCCAGGCCCTCGACCTCCTCCTCCGAGAGCCCCGCGGTCATGCCGGCCCGCCGGTGCGCGAACACCTCGAAGGAACTGGCGCGGTGGTGCGCGTGCAGCAGCACGGCGATCTCTTTCGACCGGCTCGAGAGACCCAGCTCCGAGCGCAGTGCGCCACTGAACGAACGGAAGATCTGTGCCAGGCGGGGGTTGAGCAACCACAGGCCGGGTGGGCCGGAAAGCCCTCCTTCCGTCGGATGCGGAACCGCGAGGGCCGGGCCACCCCGGAACGTCGCATAGACCTCCTCCTGCTGGGGAGTCATCTGCTCGGGGAGGATGCGCGCGAACCGCTCGTTCATCGGGGTCACGCCTTCGGGGTGAGGCTGGTCCATGGCACGCGCGAGGTATCCACGGGCTTCTCGGTCTGTCCGTCCCATCGCGTGGTATTCGCGGACGGGAATGTGCCGTTGAACCAGACGAGCGGCGCGTAGATCATGACCTCCGCTGCCCGCTCCGACATCGCGGCGAAGGCTTCACTGCGCTCGTCGACGTTCGAGGTAGCGGCTGCGGCATCGACGGCGGCGTCGATCTGGTCATCGCAGAGCTGCGACGGGTTCGCGGACGGGAGCTTCTCCTCGTTGCAGGCGTACCAGTTGGCCAGCGCGAGACTCGGGTCTGCGCCTGAGGTGTTCGGGATGAGCACGAGGTCGAAGTCACTGTCCGTGAAGACGGCCTCGGCGAAGACCGCACCCGCCGAACCCATGAGGTTGAGGCCGATGCCGACCTCGGCCAGCTTTGACTGCGCGACCTCTGCAATGGCGGCGGTGTCCGGGCGTGCGGTCGAATAGCGGATATCGAGCGTGAACCGCTCGCCGTTGTCGCCTCGGGGGAAGCCGGCATCGTCGAGGGCCTGGTTGATCGCGTCGACATCGTGAGGAAACTGTTCCAGTAGGTCGACGTTCGGGCTGTTGGCCCAGCCGAGTGCCTCCGGGAAGAAGGTCCTCGCAGGTTCACCCAGCCCCTGCAGCACGTCGTCCGAAATGTTCTCACGATCAAAAGCGGCGTATACGGCCTGACGCACGGCAGCATCCTGCAGCGATTCACCGAGCGCGTTGAACCCGAGGGAGACGACCTGCGGGTGCGCGGTCTCCTCCAAGAACACGGTGTTCGGGTCTTCTTCGACGCGCGGGCGCTGCGAGAAGGGCACGATGCCCTGGTCGATCTCGCCCGAGAACAGGGCTTCGGCGCGGCTGTTCGCGTCGCCCATGATCGGGAACACAGCGCGGTCGACCGCGATCTCACCGCCCCAGTAGTCGGGGTTCTTCAGGAGGGTGACCTCTTCGCCCGACGAGTACGACTCGAACATCATCGGCCCGGTGCCGATCGGGGCCATGTTCGCGTCGTTCGTGATGTATTCGGTGCCCTCATAGATGTGCTGAGGAAGCATGTAGTGCTGGCTGATGGCTTCGAGCAACGGCCCGAAGGGCTCGCTGAGGGACAGGGTGACCTCGGTGTCGCCTTCGATCTCGATCGACTCGAGCACGCTCTCGATCGACCAGCTGTACGACGACACCGGGTCAATCTCCTCGAAGTTGAACTTGACGTCTTCGGCGGTGAACGGCTCTCCGTCGTGCCACGTGACCCCCTCGCGCAGGGTGAAGACGAGCTCCAGCCCGTCGTCACTCAGCTCCCAGCTCTCCGCCAGTCCGGGAGTCAACTCGTAGTCGCTCGACATGAAGATGAGGGGCTCGAGCATCTGCGCGCTGAACATCGATGCCTCGGGAACCCGCACGAACTGCGCATTCATCCCTCGAGGGTCATCGTCGATCGCGAACACGTACGTGAGGGTCTCGCCCTCCCCGCTGTCGGCGGTGGCACATGCCGTCAGCGCTAACGCGCCGACCGCTGCAATGGCGATCGCCGCGCCGCCCCTCTTTTTCAGGGTCCTTCTCATGTTCATTGCCTACTGCCTCTCTGCAGAGCCGATGTTCACGGTTTCGTCTTCACATATTTCGCGCGGACGCGCGCGACGTCGTCGTCTGAGACCATCAGTCCCGAACGCTCTCGGAACGTGTCCCCGACGTAGTCGGTCGGGAAGTATCCGCGCTCCTGAAGCTCGGGAACGAGGAGTTCGAACATGTTGTTCATTCCCTCGGGGACACTCGGTGGGTTGAAGTTGTAGCCGTCGCAGGCCCGCGCCTCGAACCAATCGATCATGCTGTCCGCGATGCTCGCGGGCGTGCCGATCAGGAAGCGATGTCCGAGTGAGCGCGAGACGTGCACCATGAGCTCACGCAGGGTCAGCTCTTTCGCGAGGTCGCGGAAGAGGTACCAGCGCTTCACCCGGTTCGCTCCGGCGATGAAACGCTCTTGCGGGATGCGGTCGCCCGGCTCGAGGTCACTGACGTCAAGGTCGAGCGTCTTTTCGAGCGTGTCGCGTGCGCGCGACTCGACGATGCAATCGGCCAGCTCGGCCGCGAGGTCGTCCGCCTCCGATTGGGTCGCCCCGACGACCGGCATGATGCCCGGCAGGATTTTCACCCGCTCCGGGTCGCGACCCTTGTCGCGGACCCTCTGCTTGTACATATTGTAGAACTCGATCGCCGCGGCCTTCTCGGGCTGCACGGCGTAGATGATGTCGGCGTAGGAGGACCCGAGCTCAATGCCGTCGGCCGATTGGCCCGCCTGCACCATGACCGGCCACTCCTGCGGCGATCTGGGGATCGTGAGCGGCCCCTGCACGCCGAAGAACTCGCCGCGGTGGTTGATCTCCCGAATTCGGTCGGGATCGACCCACAGCGCGTTCGCTCGATCATCGACGACCGCGTCCGCATCCCAGGTGTCCCAGAGCTTCGTGACGACGTCGACGAACTCCATCGCCCGCCGGTAGCGCAGTTCTGGAAGCGGCATCTCGTCACGCCCGACGTTCTCGTTGCCGCGCGTCGAGGTCACGATGTTCCACCCCACCCGGCCACCGGTGAGGGCATCGAGGCTCGCGAACTGTCGCGCGACCGTGTACGGCTCGCTCCAGGAAGTCGACTGCGTGCCGATCATCCCGATCTTGTCGGTGTGCCCGCTCAGTGCGCCCATAACCGCGATGGGTTCGTACAGGGATGCGCCGCGGTAGTTCCCGTCGCGCAGTCCCTTCGCCCCGTAGCTGTCCGCGAAGAACACCGCGTCGAGGCGTGCGCGCTCGGCCGCCTGCGCCATGTCGCGAATGAGTGACAGTTGTCCGATCTCGTCGGCGCGGCTGCTCGGCGAACGCCACGCGTCGTTGTGGAAGCCGAAGCCGACCATGAACATCGTCAGCACCAGCTGCCTGTCCCGTGCCTGGGCCATTCCCTCACTCCTTACGGTCGGGGCGCGATCGCGCCGCGAGACCTGTCGCCCTCATGTGTGGAGCGACAAACTCGCCTCCACCTCGGCGCTCCGCGTCGTCGCGGATGCTGTTCGCATGCCAGTGTTGAAGTTCAGCATATGACACGCATTGGTCGGTGTCTAGGGCGACCGGCGATCTGTTATCACCGGAAAGGCCGTCGACGATCGGCCCGCCGCGCGCGAACAGGAGCCGGCACGCGGCGTCACGCGCAGTAGGTGCCCGAAGGGGATGGTCCCTTATCGGTTCAGTCTGAGAACACTGCGATTGCGATGCGTGCACCGAGTGGCGGGCCGACACCCCTCGCGCTCGAGGTCACTCCTCGACGATCGCGCTCGCCCCCATCGCCCCGCCGAGGGCGCGGGCCGACGCACGAAGACTGTCGGCGGCCCTCGACGTCACGTCCAGGGGAAGCATGTCGTTCGTAGCGACCAAAGCGAGACTGGCGCAGATGCTGTACTCGTCGAAAACTGGTGCAGCCATGGCATGGATGCCGTAGCCGTCCGACCCCACTGCCAAGTCGCCCGATTCGGCCAGGTCACGCACTTCTTCCCGCAGCGCTACGCGCTGTCGATCCGGAAGGGTCGCGATCAAGCGCTCGACACGGATTTGGTCTCCGAGATGAGCCAGAAAGACCTTCGACTGCGCCGTGACCAGCGACAGTTGAGTGCCGACGCGCACCGTCACGACGATCGAGCGCGTCATCTCCTCTTCCACACGGGAAACGATCGGGCCGGTCGAGCCCCACAAGCTCAACACCGTGGTCAGCCCGGTCGTCGAGCAGAGATCGCGCATGAAGGGCGGCGCGAGATCGACGACCTTCCGGCGGCCGATCGCGAATGCGCCGAGCTGGACGAGCAGCGCTCCCGGCACGAACGTGCCCGGTTCGGCGCCGCGCTCAAGGAGGCCGGCCGCCACCAGCGACGTGCAGTATCGATAGGCCGTCGTGCGGTTGAGATCGAGAAGCTCGGCCGCCTCAGCCGCGGTGATCTTGGGTCGTTCAGGACCAAAGACACTGAGAATCTGCGCGGCACGGTCGACCGCTTGGATCTCGGCGCCACCAGCGCGAGCCTCGTCTTTGTCCTGGTCAGCCACTACAACTCCGTTCGAAGACGCGATCGTCGGTCCGGAACGCCTTGCCCACAGCGTCGAACGCGGGATTCACGATATGAACCGAAGCTAGCATTGATGAGGCGTGGCACTTGGCTCGTTCTCCCAGCCTCCACGGGTGAGCCAGCCTTACAACACGTGCTTTCCCCAGGCAAGCGCATACCACTTTTGCGACCGTCTGTCATCATGGTGAACTTGAAAGTCTCCATATGGACAATTGTGCCCACCAGAGCGCGTCTGACTCCGCTGAGCGTCGACGCAGCATTGGGAGTGACGATCTGGCACCATGTTCGGTGGTCACGCCGCCTCACGCCCGGACCTCCGCCGAGCCGCCCATCGCGCGTGCCCCACCGCGCCCACCCCTGATCTCCCCGGAGCCCTATGCTCACGCCTGTCTGGCTCATCTGCACGGCCGCGCTCGCCGTCGTGCTGGGCTACGCGGGCATCGCCAAAATCCGGTCGCCCCGCTCCGTCGATCGCGCATTCCGTGACCTCGCGGTGCACCCGCTGCTGGCACGCCCGTGGATGCGCCGGGCGCTCCCGTACGCCGAGATCGCTCTTGCCGTGGCTCTGCTCGCGGCGTGGGGGTGGGCCTCGATCGTCACAGCGGTGTGCGCCGCGCTGCTCATGGCCGCCTACCTCGTGTTGATCGCGAGGGCCGTCATGCAGCGCGAAGACGTGGTGTGCAACTGCTTCGGCGGCAACGGCGACCGCCCGGTCAACGGCTGGACACTCATGCGCAACCTCGCGCTCATGGTTGCTGCGGCCCTCGCGCTCGAGGCGGTGCTGCTCGACTCGGCCACGCGGGGGGCACCCTGGCCAGTGTTGGCCTTCGAGTGGCTGACCCTCCGCTTCGGTTGAGGCGGGGCAGGCCGCCAGCCAGGCGCACCTCTACTCGCGCCCGCCCTCGACCATCACGGTGGCGTTGTCGATCAGTCGCGTCGAGCCGACCCGCGCCGCGATCAGCACGAGGACCTTGCCCGCGTAACCGGGGGCGGGCGGTGTGAAGGTCGCGGGGTCGACGGCCTCGACGTAGTCGGCGGCGATGCGCTCCTCCGCGGTGATGACCGCGCGGGCCGCGGCCACGACGCCCGCGACGTCGGCGCCTCGCGCGGCAGCCGCATCCGCCGCCCTTAGCGCCCGCGGGAGGGCGAGCGCCGCGTCGCGCTCGTCGGCGCTGAGGTAGACGTTGCGGCTCGAGCGCGCGAGCCCGTCGGGGTCGCGCGAGATGGGCGCTCCTACGATCTCGACGGGCAGGTTGAGGTCGCGCACCATCTGCTCGATCACGAAGAGCTGCTGGGCGTCCTTGCGCCCGAACACGGCCGCGTCTGGGAGCGCGATGTTCAGGAGTTTCGCGACCACCGTGAGCACGCCGTCGAAGTGCCCGGGCCGGTGCGCGCCGTCGAGCACCGCGGCGGCGGCTCCCCCGCTGATGCGCGTCTCGGTCGCGCCCCCCGGGTACATGTCGTCGACGGCGGGCGCGAACACGTAGTCGACCCCGGCCCCGTCGAGCGCGGCGAGGTCGGCGTCGAAGGTGCGCGGGTAACGCTCGAAGTCCTCGCCGGGCCCGAATTGGAGGGGGTTCACGAACACCGAGGCGACGACGGCGTCGGCGTGCCGGTGCGCGAGCTCGACCAGGCTCAGATGGCCGCCGTGCAGGGCACCCATGGTCGGCACGAGCGCGAGGCGGGCATCCGGATGCGCCTTCCGCCACGCTCCGAGCGTGGCGCGGGCTTCGGCGATGGTGCGAAGAACGGTGGGCATCGGGCTCCTCGGGTCGGCGGGCCGCGGGTCAGCCTAGTGAATGGCGTCGGCGCGCCCGGCCGCAGGTCTGGCGCCCTCGCGGAGCCCGAATGGGGTTTCGACCGACGGGGTACCGCCGCGCTGCCTTGTGTCGCGGATCGAAGGACCATACTCTCAGGCCATGCCATCGCCCTTTCGCGTCCTCCTCGTCGAGGACGATGAGGACGTGGCCCTGTTCGTCAGCACCGTGTTGACCCGGCGGCTCGCCTGCGAGGTCCAGACCCTGCACAACACGACCGGCGTGCTCGACGCCACGCGCGAGTTCGCTCCCGATGTCCTGCTCACGGACGTCGAACTTCCCGGTGGCAACGGACTCGACCTGATCGCCGAGGTCCGGCGGATCGATCCAACGATCTCGTGCGTGGTCATGACCGCGCACGCCTCGATCGATTACGCCGTGCGCGCGCTGCGGGATCACGCCGACGAGTTCCTGCAGAAGCCCATCAGCTCCGAGCAGATCACCTCCACCATCGAGCGACTCGCCGCCCAGACGCGCACGGCGCGCGCGGCCAGGCGCTCGCGCACCGTGCTCGCGATCGGCGCGCATCCGGATGATGTCGAGATCGGCATTGGCGGCACATTGGCAGCCCACGCGGCAGCGGGAGATCCGATCGTGATCCTCACGCTGTCGCGCGGAGCGCGTGGAGGAAACGGGAGCGATCGTCAGCACGAGTCGCTCGCCGCAGCGGAGATGCTGGGAGCGAGGCTGTTTCTTGAAGACCTCACCGACACGGCGATTCCGAACAACGACCCGACGGTCGGCATCATCGAGCGCGTTGTGGCCGAGGTGGCACCGAACATCGTCTACACCCACTCCCGGCACGACCGGCACCAGGACCATCGCGCGGTCCACGAGGCGGCACTTGTGGCCACGCGACGCGTCGAGGGCGTGTTCTGCTATCAGAGCCCCTCGGCGACGATCGACTTCCGGCCGTCGCGGTTCATGACCATCGACGCGCACCTCGACGCGAAGCTCCGCCTGCTGGGGGCCTACTCGTCGCAGGCCAGCATCCGCGACTACCTCGAAGAGGATTTCGTGGCGGCGACGGCCCGGTACTGGTCGCGCTTCAGCCCGGCCAGGCACAGCGAGCCGCTCGAAGTGATCCGAGACACGAACCAGATCGGTGGACCGGCGCCCGAACCGTCGTCGACGGCGGCGGCGACGACGACGACGACGTCGACGACGACGACGACGTCTGCTGCCTTAGAAGGAGAGCTATGAGTCGCATCCGCGTCCTCGTCACCGGCGCGGGCGGCCCCGCAGGGGTCGCGGTGATCCGATCGCTGCTGCGACGTGGCGAATTCGACGTCGTCGCAGCCGACATGGACGGATGGGCGAGCGGCCTCTATTTCGTGGGGCCCGACAATCGCCGCATCATCCCTCCCGGGCTCGCCGAGGGTTTCTTCGACGCCGTCGCCGCGATCGTGGATGCGGACGGCGTCGATGTCGTCGTCTCGACCGTCGACGCCGAACTGTCGTCGCTCGCGGCTCGACGCGACGAGCTCGGGGCGGTGCTCGCCGCGCCCTCCGCCGACGCGCTCGCCACCTGCCTCGACAAATGGGTACTCGTGCGCGCCTGCGCCGCGCATGCGCGCGTGCCCGAGTCGACGCTGCTCGACGCCGACGGCATCGCCCGCGAGCGAGCGTTCCCCGTCATCGTCAAACCGCGTCGAGGCTCCGGATCGCGCGGCGTGCGCCTCGTCGAGTCGCGTGCGGCGCTGGAGCGCGAGGCGCCGGATGACGATCAGCTCGTGCAGGAGTACCTGCCCGGTGACGAGTACTCGGTCGATGTCTTCATGGATGCCGCGGGGAATGCGATCGCGGCGGTCCCTCGCCTGCGTGCGCGCGTCGACTCCGGGGTCGCGGTCGCCGGCAGGACGGTACGGGACGATGAGCTCGAGCGCACGGCCGCTGCCTGCGCACGCGCCGCGGGCATCGTCGGCGTTGCCAACGTGCAGCTCCGGTATGACGTTGCGGGAGTGCCGGCGCTGCTCGAGATCAACCCGCGGTTCTCGGGCGCCATGCCCCTCACGGTCGCCTCCGGCGTCGACATGCCGTCGTTGGCGGTCGATCTCGCGCTCGGCCGCTCGCTCCCGGTCTCGGTGCCGTTCCGCGAGATCGCGAACGTGCGCTACTTGGAGGATGTCTTCGTCGAGGTGGAGGAGATCATGGGCCACGGAGTGGGAGGCGCATGAGCGCCGAGGTCTCGCTGCTCGAGGACTGGCACATCCACTCGACGTTCTCGGACGACGCCGTCAGTTCGATCGACGAGAACATCGTCGCGGCAGAGGCGCGGGGCCTGCGGCGTTTGCGGCTGACCGACCACGTGCGCGCATCGACCGCGTGGGTGCCCGAGTTCGCCGCGGCGGTACGCCGCGCCCGCGGAACGACGGAGGTCGACGTGCGGTCAGGAGTCGAGGCGAAGATCCTTGATGCCAGGGGCACACTCGACGCTCCGCCGGACCTGCTGCTGGGCGAGGGCGGCGTCGACGACGTGGTCATCGCCGACCACCAGTTCCCCGGTGTCGACGGCCCATGGTCGCCGCGCCGAACCCGCGAGCTGCTCGCGAGTACGCTGCGGGCCTCCGACGCGATCGACCTGCTGGTTCAGGCCACGATCGGCGCGATGCGCCTGGCCGACGGTCGCGGCCAACTGGCGCATCCGTTCTCGATCCTTCCGAAGGTGGGACTCGATGAGTCGCAGGTGACGGACGAGCACCTGCGGGCGTGGGCGCAGGCCGCGCGGAAGACCGGCACGAGGATCGAGGTCAACGAGAAGTGGGCGTGTCCCTCGCCTCGCGCGATCGCGGCCGCAATGGCGGCGGGAGCCACGGTCGTCGCGTCATCCGACAGTCACGATGCCGCCTCGGTGGGACACTACGTGCGGGTGCGCGACCTCCTCGCCGCGGCGCGCGACCTCACTGGTGATGCCGGATGACGGCTGAAGGTCTCGCCGCGGCCGGTATGACCGCGCTCACGACGGTGCTCGTGCTCTTCGCGCTGATCGGCGCGGTGCCGTCCCTCACGATGGCCCTGCAATTCGTGCTCGTGCCGTTCCATGCCGTTGCGAATCACTACCGTCGCGCGGCGCCGTACTACCCCAACGTGGCCGTCGTCGTTCCGGCGTGGAATGAAGCGGCGGTGATCGGTGCCTCGATCGACCGCCTCATGGCGCTCGACTATCCATCCGATCGCGTGCGCGTGTACGTGGTCGATGATGCCTCGACCGATGAGACCCCCGACGTGGTTCGGGCGAAAGCCGTGCAGTACCCGGGCGCGGTCTTCCACCTCCGGCGGGAGCGCGGGGGCGAGGGGAAGGCGCATACCCTCAACCACGGCCTGCGTCACGTGCTCGCGGAGGACTGGATGGAGGCGCTCCTCATCATGGACGCCGATGTCGTCTACCTCCCCACCTCGTTGCGCCGCATGACCCGGCACCTCGCCGACCCCGAGGTCGGGGCCGTCACCGCGTACATCCGGGAGGGAAGCCAGCGCAAGACCACGCTGACGCGGTTCATCGCCTTCGAGTACGTGCTCTCCGAGCTCGGCGCGCGCCGCGCCCAGAACGTGCTCGGAGCAATGGCCTGCCTCGCCGGGGGCGCGCAGCTGCATTCGAGAGCCAACCTCGTCGACCTGGGCGGTGCGATCGACACGAGCTCGCTGGCAGAGGACACAGTGACGACGTTCGAGACGCAGCTGGCGGGGCGCCGCGTTGTCCTTGAACCGCATGCGGTCGTGCTCGCGGAAGAGCCCGACCGGGTGGCAGGGCTGTGGAAACAGCGACTGCGCTGGGCTCGCGGGAACGTGCAGGTGACGAAGCGCTACCGCCACATCTGGTTCCGCCCCTGGAAACGCGACCGGCTGAGCTCGGTGTCGTTCGGGCTCGTGTGGTTCAGCGTGCTGCTCCTGCCCGTGTTCATGCTGCTCGCCTCGGTGGGGCTCGTGGGCCTGTATCTCATCGATTCTCCGCTCACCTCGATCATCTTCCGATCGCTGTGGATCAGCGTCGGATGCGCGTACCTGTTCTCGATGGCCCTCGGCGCCCAGCTCGACCCGCGCACCTCCCGCATCGCATGGCGCGAGATCCTGCTGTTCCCTGGCCTCATCTCGATGGTCGTGATGCTTTCGGCGTTCTTCCCGGGCCTGTTCGACGAGCGCGTCCCCCAACTGTTTGGGCTGCGGTTGACCGATACGGGCTATGACGTCTGGAACCTGGCGGTGTTCTCGTGGATCTCGCTGTGCATGGTGGCCGCCTGGTTGATCAAACTGATCGACGGCACCCGGGCGGGGTCATGGCTCTCGCCGCTGCTCATCTACCTCATCGGCTATGGTCCGATTCTGTGCGCGATCACGCTGGATTCGTACATCAAAGAGGCACGGGGAGCAGCGATGACGTGGGACAAGACCGAGAAGCGCGGCAAGGTGCTCGCGTGACCGCCGCGCGCGATGACCAGGCGTGGCGTGCGCTGACCGAGGATGAGATCGAGAACGATCGTCGGGCCGAACGCCGCCTGCCGTGGCAGGCGCTCATCGCACTCGTCGTCGTTGCCGCGATCGTGCTCGTTCGCGAGGTGGTGTTCCTGTGACCGGCACGACTCCCCTCGTGCTCGTGCTCGACGACACGACCGACCAGCGTGAGCTGCTGCGTGTGCACCTCGAGCGAGCCGGGTGCAGGGTCGACGTGGCGGCGACGTTGAGCGAGGCCGAGGAGCGGGTGCGCCATGAGGCACCCGACATCGCGGTCATCGACCTGCTGCTTGGCGATGAGAACGGGTGGGATGCGCAAAAGCGACTGCGTGAACTCTCGCCGCGCACGGCGATCGTCATCTCGTCGGTGCTCGATGCGGCCGACTATCCGTGCGCGGATGCGGTGCTGCCGAAACCGTTCACGCGCACGCAGGTGGCCGAAATCGTTCACGAGCTCAGGCGAAGCGCGTGAGGCGCGTGGTCATCGCCGAGGACGACGCCGACATCCGGTCGCTGATTGAGATCGCGGCGCGCCGCGCGGGGCTGGAGATCGTCAGCACACACGGCGACGGGATGAGCGCACTCGCCGCGGCACGCGCATCCGATCCCGATCTGCTCGTGCTCGACGTGTCGATGCCCGAGATGACGGGCTTGGAAGTGCTGCAGCAGTTGCGGGCCGAGCGCGATGACACCCGGCCGCGAGCACTCGTCGTCTCGGCGAGCGCGGACGAGCCCTCGCGCAGCGCGGGAGAACTCGCCGGCGCCGATGCATACGTCACGAAACCATTCACCGTTCGCGATCTCACGTCGCGGCTCAGCGACCTGGCTGCCCGTCAATGAAGCGGGTGTCGCTGTTCTTCGGCCTCGCGCTCGATGCGGCCGAGCCCTGGGCCAGGCAGACCGCCTCGGTCGTCGGCCTCGCGCTCGCGTTGCTCACCGCCTGGGTCATGCCCTCGACGGAGTTCGTGATTCCCGAGGCAGCCTGGGCGGCGGTCGCAGCCGTCTGTCTGATCACGCTCGCTGCCTTCGTTGTCCCGTGGGCGAAGCTCCCCCATGGCTGGCGTTTGCTCGTGCCGCTCGCCACGATGCTGGCGTTCGGCGTCTTCCGCATGGGCACCGGCGGTCCGCAGTCGTTGTTCACTTCGCTGATTTTGCTGCCGCTCATCTGGATCGCGACCGAGCCGGGGCGCAGGAACGCCTGGCTCGGCGCGATCACGTCAAGCGTCTCGATCCTCATGCCCTATCTGCTCGGGGTTCTGCCGTGGGCCGATGAGCAGGTCGTCCGCGCGGCCTTCACGCCGCTGATCTTCTTGGTGGTCGCGACGGTCGTGAACGAGCTGGCGCGACGTGCCCGTGCGCAGGTGGAGGTGGCGAAGGCGCTCGCCGACGAGCGTGCGAAACGGCTCGAGGAGAGCCGGGCGAACGAGGCGGCCCTCGCGGCGTCGCGCGAGCAGCACGCCGCAGCGGAGGCGTTCTTCCGCAGCCTGTGGGAGGCGAAGCTGCACGCCGTCATGGCCGTCACCGACAACGACGGCACGCTCATCGAGTGGGGACCAGGCGGCGACGCGCTGCTCGGGCGGCCACGGGATGAGGTCGTCGGCACGCACCGATTCACCGATCTTGTCGCTCCCGACTCGCTCGAGGCGATCGGCGCCAACGGCCCCTCTGGCTTCGGCCGGTTCGTCGAAGCCGCCTCCAGCACTGGCTCCGCCGGGCTCAGCGCCGAGATGCTGCGCGCTGACGGCACGCTGTTGACGGTGCGGCTGACGTGCTCGCCTCGACACGACGCGTCGGGCGAGGTGGTGGGTTGCATCTTCATCGCACACGACATCACCGAGCTGAAGGAGGCGTCACGACTGAAGGACGAGTTCGTGGGAGGCGTCTCGCACGAGCTGCGAACCCCGCTTAGCTCGATCCTCGGCTACCTCGAACTGGCGCAAGATCCCGAGAGCGGCCCGCTCACCGACGAACAGCGGAAGTATCTCGGCGTGGCCGAGCGGAACGCGCACCGCTTGCTCACGCTCGTCGGCGATCTGCTCTTCGTCGCGCAGGTCGACGCCGGCAAGATGCCGTTGAAGCGCGCTCGACTCGACCTGGGCGACCTGCTTGATACGTCGATAGAGCGTCTGCTCCCGACGGCGCAACGCGCCTCGGTCAGCCTCGTGCTCGAGCGCAGCGAGACGCCGCTCACGATCGACGCCGACCCGGTGCGGCTCGGGCAAGCGATCGACAATCTCATCTCGAACGGCGTGAAGTTCACGCCCGCGGGTGGCACGGTGCGGGTGTCGGCCAGGCGAACGGATGGTCACGTCGTGATCGCCGTGGCCGACACGGGCATGGGCATCCCCGCCGACGAGATGAAGCGACTGTTCACCAGGTTTTTCCGCGCCACCACCGCCACGCGCCAGGCGGTGCCCGGGGTGGGCCTGGGGCTGAACATCACGCGGGCGATCGTGACCGCGCATGGCGGCGAGATGTCCGCGGACAGCGTGGAGGACGAGGGGACGACGTTCGAGATCGCGCTGCCGGTAATCGGTTCGTCGCCGGGCGACGGACCAGGGTGGGGCGAGCGCGGTACCGCCTCAGAGTAGGGAGCGGCCGGATGAGCCCAACGGGTCAGCAACTGAAGGTGGCTGCAGCCTTTCCCCATGCACCGGTCTCATAGACCAGCTCTCGGGCCCATCGCTGCGGCGTCATGGGTCGGTTCTGCTCCAGCACGATCGCGATGTCGAGGTCGACGCAGCGGGCCACGTACATGCGCGCGCGGTTCGCGTGCGTGTGCATGCTCACGAGGATGACCGATGACCAGCCATGCTGCGCCGCGAGCGCCGCAATGTACCGGGCCTCGCCCTGTGTCGTATTCGGATCGGGAGGAAGGCACAGCACCTCGAAGGGCTGCTGCGTCGAGCACACATCGACCCTATCGGGCGTGTAGCCGCCCGACCGGGCCACCGACACCACCAGCATCTGCGCGTAACCCGCCTCCACGAGCGCGACCGCGGTGTCGACCCGCTGCGGGCGCGCCGGGCCGAGCACCACGACGGCGTCGGCCTGCTGCGGTTCGTCGACGCGCGGCAGCGCCACGAGGCTCACGAGCAGGAACACCCAGCAGGCGAGGCAGGCCAGTGCTACGGCGAGGTAGCGGGCGATGAGCCGTCGAGGAGGTCGCGAGCCGTCACGCGGCGGCGTCTTTCCTGTCGGACTCGTGACGTTCACTCGACTTACTCGGGGACGCGCACAGGCGTGCGATCCCGCGCAGAGGCGAGCCCCGCTTCAATGACTTCCAATGTGCGCTGCCCCTGTTCCAACGTGACGACGTCATTCGGGATGCCGAGCACTGCATCCCGGAACGTCTCGTGCTCGACCCGTAGGGGCTCACGCTTGGCGAATGCGAATCGAGTCACGTCGCCTTCCGAGACCCCGCGGAATGCGGTCACCGACTCCCATTCGAGCGGAATCGTACCGTTGGCGTAGAAAGTCAGGTCGCCCGTCGCGGTGTCTGCGACGAAGGCCCCGCGCTCGCCGCTGACAACGGTGACGCGCTCCTTGATCGGGGAGAGCCAGTTGACCAGGTGGTTGGTGATCACACCGTTTGCCAAGCGCCCGGTGATGGCGATGAGGTCTTCATGCTCGCGCCCGGATTTGAAGGCGGTTTGCGCGAAGACGTACTCGAAGTCGCTCTGCGCGACCCACGCCGTAAGGTCGACGTCGTGCGAGGCGAGGTCTTTCCCAACCCCCACGTCGGCGATTCGCGAAGGGAACGGGCCCTGTCGCCGCGTGGCGATCTGATAGACCTCCCCCAGCTCTCCGGCTTCAAGACGCCGGCGCAGCTGCTGCAGCGCCGGATTGAACCGTTCGACGTGACCTACCGCGCCAACCAGCCCGGCGGCAGCGAATGCGTCAACGATGCGGCGACCAGCTGCGACAGTGTGGGCGATCGGCTTCTCGATGAGTGTGTGCACGCCCGCGGCCGCGAGCTTCAGCGCGACCTCCTCATGAAAGCGCGTCGGCACGGCCACGACGGCCGTATCGATGTTGGCGTCGATGAGGGCGTCAATGTCCGGCAGCACCGGGAGGTCACCGGCGACGCCGTGTGGGTCGCCGCCGGGGTCGGCGATCGCGACGAGGTCAACGCCGTCGACCTCGCGGAGGACGCGTGCGTGGTGACGCCCCATCATCCCGATGCCCAGCAGGCCGGCACGGAGCACAATGGAATCCGTCATCACGCACCTGCCTGGGCTACCGCGTTGACGGCCGTCACGATGCGCTCGATGTCGGCCTCAGAAAGCGATGGATGCACCGGCAGCGACACCACTTCGCGAGCCGCTCGCTCAGTCTCTACGAGGTTGGTTTGCGGCGCATACGGCGCGAGCGACTCGAGCCGGTGATTGGGAGTCGGGTAGTACACACCGCTGCCAACCCCGTGCTCGTCTCGGAGCGCCGCGACGAACCCATCCCGGTCTTCGGGAACACGCACCGTGTACTGGTGGTACACGTGGACGGCCGCCGCTTCAACCGGCGGAACGACGACGCCGCGCAGGTTTGCATCGAAGAACGCCGCATTGCGCTGGCGGGTCCGGGTCCAGTCGTCGATCTTCTTCAGCTGAACCCGACCGATGGCGGCGTGGATGTCGGTCATGCGGGCATTGAAACCCACGATCTCATTCGCGTAGGCCCGTTCCATGCCTTGATTCCGCAAAAGGCGCATGGCACGAGCAAGCCCATCGTTGCTCACCGCGACCATGCCGCCCTCGCCACTCGTCATGTTCTTGGTCGGATACAAGCTGAACATTGCGAACTCACCGAATGTGCCGACCGGCCGGTTCTCGAGCGACGCGCCGTGCGCCTGTGCCGCGTCTTCGTACAGCGCTAACTCGTGCTTCTGCGCGATCGCCTCGAGCTCCGTGATTCGTGCCGGGTGCCCGTAGAGGTGGACCGGAAGGATGCCCCGTGTCCGAGGAGTGATTGCGGCCTCGACAGCGCTGGGGTCGAGGCCGAACGTGCGAGGTTCGATATCGACGAACACGGGCGTCGCACCGGCGAGCACGACGGAGTTTCCCGTCGCCGCGAACGTGAAGGACGGCACGATCACCTCGTCACCCGGTCCCACGCCGGCGGCGAGGAGGCCGAGGTGCAATCCGGCGGTGCCTGAGTTGACGGCGACGACCGGTCGATCGAGATGGAAGTGCTGCCCGAACTCGGTCTCGAACGCGGCTACCTCGGACCCCTGCGCCACCATTCCGCTGCGAAGTACTCGGTCGACTGCGGCGCGTTCTTCCTCACCGATGATCGGCTTTGCCGGCGGGATGAAGTCGTTCATTCGGCGGCCTCCTGGAGTTCGTCGCCGGTTTCGAGGTAGACGTCGCCGGTTACGGAGTCTCTCCACCGGCCTTCGCCCTCGTCGACGAGTGAAACCCCGCTCTTGCCGACCCAGCCGATGCGTTTGGCGGGCACACCAACGACGAGGGCGAAGTCCGGCACATCCTTCACGACGACGGCACCGGCTCCCACCATGGACCAACGCCCTACGGTGAGGGGTGCCACGAGCGTGGCACGCGCCCCGATCGACGCACCTCGTTCGACCCGGACACCCACTGCCTGCCAATCCTCGGCGTTCTTGGGCGTCCCATCGGGATTGATCGCCCGTGGGAACTCATCGTTCGTGAGCACGACAGAGGGTCCGATGAACACGCCCTCCGCGAGGTGCGCCGGTTCGTAGACGAGTGCGTAGTTCTGAATCTTTGAGTTGTCGCCGACGTGGACGCCGGTACCGATGTACGCGCCTCGACCGACAATCGTGTTCCGCCCGAGAACCGCGCCTTCACGCACCTGGGCCAAATGCCAGATCGAACTGCCGTCACCAATTCGGGCGTCGGGAGCAACATCGGCCGTTTCGACGATCCGCACCCGGTCAGCCATGAGCACCCCCAGCTGCGAAGCTCGGCCCGTCCACCCCGCCGGCCCCGACAACGAGGCGAGGGGTACCGAGCCATCGACCGGGCTCCGTCACGTTACGCCCATCGACGAGCAGGCGAACGTTCGGGAAATCGATTGCGCCGAGGTCGCGGTACTCGCGGTGGTCGGCCTGCACGACGACGACGTCGGCCGGCTCGCCGAGGTGATGTGGGGCAAAGCCGAATCGTTCGAGTTCCTCGTCGCTGTAGAGCGGGTCGTGAACGGTGACGTTCGCGCCCGCCGCGCGAAGTGCGTCGACCGTGGGGAACACGCCCGAGAAGGCGGTCTCTTTCACGCCTCCGCGGTACGCCGCTCCGAGGACGACGGCGGAAAGCCCTTCGAGGCTGCCGAGCGTCCGTACTGCATCATCCACGAGGTTCTGCGGCATCGACGCGTTCATGACACGTGCTGTCCGCACGATCGACGCTTCGCTATCGGTCGCGAGGTAGAGCCTCGGGTATACGGGGATGCAGTGTCCGCCAACAGCGATGCCCGGTCGGTGGATGTGGCTATATGGCTGCGAATTAGATGCCTCGATCACCTTGTAGATATCGATGCCCGTTCGATCCGCGAAGCGAGCGAACTGGTTCGCGAGGCCGATGTTGACGTCCCGGTAGGTCGTTTCGGCAAGCTTCGCGAGCTCCGCCGCTTCGGCGCTGCCGAGATCCCACACGCCGTTCGGCCGTTGCAAGTCCGGCCGCTCGTCGAATTCAAGCACGCTCTCGTAGAACGCCTTCGCCCGTGCTGCGCCCTCCTTGGACAGCCCCCCGATGAGCTTGGGATACTTTCGGAGGTCAGCGAACACTCGCCCCGTCAAGACGCGTTCCGGCGAGAAAACTACGTGGAAGTCACGTCCTTCCACGAGACCGGACGTCTGCTCGAGCATCGGTTTCCACCGACCTCGCGTTGTCCCGACGGGCAGGGTGGTCTCGTACGACACCAACGTGTCGGCTCTGAGGTGCTCGCCTAGCGACCTGGTGGCCCTGTCCATCCAAGCGAAGTCTGGCTCCCAGGTGTTGTCGTCCACGAACAACGGGACCACCAGGACGACCGCGTCGGCGGCGGGGACCGCCTCCGCGTAGTCGGTGGTGGCGCGAAGGCGACCTGCAGGTACGAGCGCCTCGAGTTTCTCTTGCAAGTGAGCCTCGCCGGGGAATGGCTCGCGCGCCTCGTTGACCGCGGCGACTACCTCCGGGTTGATGTCGACCCCTACGACATCGTGCCCCGCGTCAGCGAACTGCACTGCCAGGGGCAAACCGATTTTTCCAAGGGCGATGACTGCGATTTGCACAGTCATACACTAGCCGTTCCAAGGAAGGTGGCCTGGCAGGCCACTCCAACAGCTGCACACCCCGCCTAACGCCTGGAAATAGAGTTCAAGCACAGGAACCGCCGGAATTTTCACGCCTCGGGTACTGAGCGGGCAGGATAGCCGGTGAGGTATTTGAACCCAAAGGGACACATGCTTCGCGACGAACAAGCGTTACCGACAGGACGAGCAGCACCCATGCGAATCTTGTATCGTAATAGTCACCCGAAAACATGGAAGCAACAAGAATCACGAAGGCCCCCATGAGCAAGAACAGGACATCCGTCGAATGCCGTTGCAGCCTAAATAACGAAACCACGAAGGAACACAGCGTTACCGCCAACAAGCCGCCGCCCACTATACCCGTCTCTGCCAAGGTGGACAAGACCAGATTGTGGGCATGATAGCCCTCTCCGAGATAGGAGAGATCGGAGGCAAAAGACCCCACACCAGCACCGGTCCAGAGGTTCTCGGTAAACATAGTCCACGCCTGTTCCGCAAGAAAGTCCCGGAGCGACGTATCACCTTCGACGAGAGGCTGAACAACATATCGATCATAAAGGGACGCCAACAGCGATGACGAAAGTAAACGGAGGAATAGGGCAAAAGCACCAATCGACAGCGAGCCCACGACCATGCATCGGACGACGCCAAATCGTCGCACCAATGGAATGAGCATGATTACGAACGCAACGACAACTGCCAATACGCCTCCGCGACTTCCGGAAAGCAGTGCGCCGACCCCAAATATGGGGGCGAAGATCATTAGCACCCGCAGGCGCCTGCGCCGGAGCGATAGAGCAAACGAGGACACGACACCCAACGCCATGATTCTCACAAAGACATTCGGGCCGCTACCAAAAGCGGAGAAGCGCCCCGATGGCCCATCACCCGGACCGGAAGCAATGGCAGCCACGAAATACACCAAGGCCGCCGCCCACAAAAACCACCAGATAACGGCAATAGACTCTGAGTCTGAATGTCGAAAAATCCAGTCTACGACGAGAACAACGCCGACCAGAAGAACAACATCCTCTATCTGCGCGAACACATTGACCGCCGGACTGGACCACGCAGAAGAAACGATGAGCCAGCCCGACCAAAGCAAGAACCAAACCAAACTCGCCGGCGGCAGCATGGGCGTCGCGGATGGTCGCCGAACCGCGAACCAGAAGCCACAGACGAGGACCAAGGTGATGAACAAAGGCCAGCGCGCGTCCAAATCTAGGCCCGAGAAGACACGCGACAGTGGAAACCTACCGGATAGAAGCAGGATGAACCCAATTATGAGCGCGAACCGGCCGCCACTCGTGGGAGCACTCTTTTCGCCAACGAAAGCATGCTGCGTCAATAGCCTACCGCTCCGACTACGCCGACGCGATGGTGGCTTAGCGTCCATGACTACGCCGCCATCTGAGAACTTCGATCACTCCCATAAGTACAGCAACACCGTAGCCGACGATCGACCCCACCGCAGCACCCAAAACTCCGAGCGAGGGAATCAGTGCCAGATACGCAACGACTGAACACACTAGGCCAGTGATTTCGATGATCGAAACTCGACCAGGACGACTGGCAGCCAATAGGAGACCCTGCTGAACTCTTGCAATAGCGAACAGCACCGAACCAACTGCCAGCGGCAAAATCAATTCTGTTGCAGGCCGATACGCGGCTGGCAGAACGTGCGTCACTACGATGTGAGCCGCGACGCCCAATACGACCGACGTAGACGATGTGATCCCCAATGCAATCCCGTACAGCTGAGCTATTCTACGCGCCGATATCGCGTTGGAGTCACTTGCAACTCTCCACCGTCGGAGCGACGAGTCGACCCATTGCATCACCGGCCATGTTGCCATTTCCATAACCGTCGCAACGGTAACATACACTCCCAGGGATGCCGTTCCAATCAACGCTGGCAGCAATAACCTCTCCGACCGAAGCATCGCAGTATTGCCGAAGGAGGCAGGCAACAACTTGAGGCCCTGCTTGCGCACTGTCATCACAAGACGCGTGGCTTCCTCGCTCGCCGGGACCTTCACCCTATACAGAATCAGGATTATGACGCCCGCTAGGCCGCTGAAGGCGTACGCCAAGTACCAATAGACAGCATCGTTTACACGCATCGCCGCGAAGGCGGTCGCACAGAGCACAGTCAATACCTGCGTGATAAAGACGTAGGCTAGAAAATACGAAATGGTTCCACTCGCGATGGCCGCGACCCGTATACCTTTGCCTTGCACGTTGAACATTACGTACAGTGCCATGGCTGTCACGGCGAAACCCCAGTAGGTTTCGCCAACTACGAAGAGCACCACCGCAAAGGTAAAGGGGATTACCATACCCCACAATGCCGGCCTGACGATACGTGAGAATAGCGACAAGGACTGCCCGAAACTCGCCTCGACTGTGGCCATGAAGGGTCTCTCCACTCCAAGGACGACCACAACGGCCACCAGGTAGCTGATCTGCAACATCAACGCCAGCACCCCTCGCTCCGATGGTTGAAGCACCCCGGAGGCCAGTAAATTGACGACAAAAGCACTTGCGGCGTTCACAAGCTGACCGAGAGTCAGAAAGCCGGGCATTCGAAATCTGTTCACGTCACAGCACCAATTCGATGAAACGACTTGATGCGCCACGTCCGTTCAAAGATCCGAGGGCATCGATGCAGCACCGATTCATGGATGGGACACGCTCGACTACCCCTTTGATCATGCTCATGCGGCCCTGGACATTCACCAACCGCGGAGCCGATGGCTGGGACGACGAAAAGTTCAACTCTCGCCGCCGTAGTCTTCACAACCTGATTGGCTGCGGCGGCTTCAAAACCAGGGGGATCGTCGACCGCGACAACCCCAACGAAGTCGCGGTGGGCTTCAGTTCGGCTCGCGACCCGTTGGGATGATCTGCCCTTCAAGCCCCGTCGTACTTGGTCGCGCGACCGCGCCCATCCTCGCATTGGGCGGGCCAATGGGGCATTCGCAAACAACGCGACGTACTTTTCCATCAGCCGCGCGCCCGGCCCCGAGTGCTGCTTCATTCCAGCCACCTGCACACGCATAAGCGATCTCCGGGCGTGAACTGAACGCCGCCAATCTGTGGCGACCAAGGCATACTGGAAAACGTAGCGGACCAAATCAATGAATCCCTGCAACCAGATTCAACACCCTACTAAACTTGACCGCGAGTGAAGAATATGTGTTATTTTTAAGCACGAAGTCATATCCCTTGACTCCTAGATCCTTGCGACCCTGTGGACTCATGCAAGCGATTTCCACCATTGCTTTTGCGATGCCATGCACGTCGTTTGCCGACACGCTTACGCCGCACCCAGCCTCTTGAACGGGGTCGTTGAGTGCACTACTTGCAAATATGATCGGACGCCCGGCGAGCATGTAGTCGTATAGCTTATTGAGGCTAATTCCGTATCGATATACGGAATTGTCGTACATGTTGGCGACGAGACAGTCAGCTCTGCGTGCCGTATCCTGCACCTCACTCCGAGGTATTCTATGCCTAAACTCAATGGCCTCTGCGCAGCCCGATGAACTCGCTACGCCGCGAAGCTGTGCCTGCATGGGTCCATCGCCGACTAAAACAAGACGAGAGTTGCTCAGGCGAGAGTGGCCCCGCGCTTCCGCGAACGCACTAATAACACCTTCCAACGCATTGGCCCTTCCCTGCGCCCCTAGGTACATGAACGTGAACGAGCCTGAAGCTTCGTCTTCATCCACTGTTGCACCTACAAAAGAATCATCAACACCGTTGGGAATCCAGTAGAATGGTTTCTCGGAGAAGCCGTTCTCGTCCAAGTACTGGCGCACTCCCGGCAGAGGGGAGATAACAGAGGCAGCTTGTCGACATAATTGCATCGACAGAGCCGAGAGCAGCTTGGAAATTCGAGAGTCTTTATTGAGAGTACCAAGATCTACAAGTGTCTCCGGCCAGATGTCTCTGATCTCGTAGACGAAAGGGACACGTTTTCTCCGTGCCAACATCATGGCTGCCCAGGCCGCGAAAGGGTGCACCGTACTTCCAACAACAACATCGGGCCGACGTACACCTCGGCCCAGCGGTAGCCAAATGAGCATACTGGCGAAGAGAACCATGCTCAGTAGGCGCCGAACTAGGCTCTGCCCATATGCGGGCACCTTGATCCAGACCGTCGCCACACCACGCTCGATCCCTCGACGGAAAAGACGCGGCCCCTTCAGTCGCTGGCTTCCAGAAGGGTGCGTCGTGCTCGCCACAAACAGAGTAGCCTTCCAGCCACATGACTCGAGGTACTGCGCGATCCCCAAGTGCCGGCCCATCCTGCCGTCCTTCGACGGCAATGTCGTGTGGTGATTAATAATCCACACGCTTCGCGTCTCTACATGTGGACCGTCACTAACGTTCACCATAGACGTTCGCCATCCTCACTACCGCTCGATCTTGTCCGTGCGAAACCGTGAAATGTGGCTGTGCCGCGGGCAGACCACGTGTTCGTGAGATGTTCACGACGACACCCCCTGGTCGTCGCGCACGACGGCCTCGAATTTTGAGGATATAACACCCGACGCGTAGTTTAGGAACAGCCCGAGGGCGTCACCGCGGTGTCCGACAAGCTGTGCCACATACAGTCCCGGGATGTCTGCCCCGGCGAGATGGTTGAACGGATACCCACCGCCGAACCGAGGGTTGATGTCGATGACATGCTGCACCCCATGGTCATCGACGATGACGTCCACGTCGACGAGTCCCCGATGTCCAAGCCATCGAGCCAAGTGAGTCGCGACCTCAAAGAATGGTTCGCTTTCAACCGATTCCGCCTGGTCAGTCTCTCCCGCACGCATCCGCAGTTTCTCGCGCGCGAGCACGCCGGTGGCATGGGCATCTGGGAGTACAGGCGAGACGATATCAAGACCGAACTCAACCCCGGACAAGAGCGGCTGAACCACGCGTTCAGACGAGGACCACTGAGGCCACCCACCGTCTCGCATTTGCATGCGGGAAATGAACTCCGTGGAGGTCAACTTCTCGAGGCCCGACGATCCGCTTCCGCAGCGTTCCTTGACGATGACATCTTGCGCTCGAGTTGCAAGGTCCAATGCCTCATCGAAATGCGAAAGCGGCACAGTCTCCGGCGTCGGGACCCCGTATCGCCGTAGTTCCACGGACATCGCGTACTTGTCATGGATGGCTGCATGCCGGTCCGTCGCAAGGGAGAGCACCACCGTTCCGTGCTCTTCAAGTCGAGCGGCCAGTCCCGTCGTGGCAAGCGCCTCAATCTCGTAGTCATTGACACTAAAAAACAAGTGGGGACGCACCGCTTCAAACGTTTGCGCCATTGCATCCGAGTAACCCGCGTCCTCGTACCGGGGAACGACATGCCGGAATGATGAGCTCAGCATGCCAGCGCTTCGTGCATCGGCATCCGAGACATGCAGTTGCCCGTCGATGCCAAGTCGCTCAAACGCCTCGACGAACCAGCGGATCAGATAGACGCGACGCCCGATCGATCCTATGAAGACACGAACCTGCGGCCCGCTACTCATGCCCATGTCCTCTGGAGACGTCGAGCTTCATCGAGAGTCTTGGGGGGCTGAGCGTCGACTCCTCCGACCGGACGAAACCCAGGCTCTCGTAGAGCCGGACCGCGGCGATGTTGTCGGTGCTGGTCTCGAGCGTGAGCCGACGCACTCCTTTGGACCGCGCCCTCGCGATGAGCAACGTCATCGTGTCTCGACCGAACCCCATACCATGCCGACGAGGATCCACATATATATACAGATTGGCCTCTGAACCTGCGACGCGAAAGCCGCACATGGAGATCGGACGACCCGCGTTCGGGTCAACTCCGACCCAGTCGTAGCGCGTGTGATCGTTGCTCGCTCCCGCGAACCACGACCGCATGCCGTCTGCATCCGGCATGAATGAAATCGTCACGCCCGCACGCACCCGGGGATCGCTGAGCCATTCGACACGCGTTGCGAGGTGCTCCTCGCTGAGGGGAACAAGCTCTAGCCTCGGTGTTCGTTCAGGGCCGAAAAACTCGCTCATAGTCGCCTCACCATCGGCTACGACCCCGACACGCGTGACAACCGTCGAAAGTGTCTTGTAGAGGATCCAAACGTCGAGCCAGAAGCTGCGCTTTTCGACGTACTGAACATCGAGCGCGAGTCGGTCGTCCCAGCTCAGCGCATTACGACCGAGCACCTGAGCATAGCCGGTCACGCCCGGCCGAACCTCGTGGCGCCTCGCTTGCTCGGGCGAGTATCTCCCCAAGTACGACGATCGCAATGGCCGTGGCCCGACGAGGCTCATATCCCCGAGGACGACATTCCAGAGGCTCGGCAACTCGTCCAGACTGCTGGCCCGGAGACGCTTACCGAACGAAGTCATGCGGTCCTCATTGAGCACACGACCATTCTTTTCGTCCGGCGACAGCATGGTTCGGAACTTGTACAATCGGAACAGTTTACTGTCCCGCCCCGGCCTCTGTTGTGTGAACAACACCGGCGCTCCCAGGTTCTTCAAGACCAGTGCCGCGAGCACGAGTTGCACCGGCAGCGTAATTACCAGCATCGCGCTCGCCGCGACGAAGTCGAACGTTCGCTTCAGCCTGTCGTAGGAACGTCGCTTCGCGTTCATTGCTCGTTCAGAAAGGTCTTGATGGCCGCGCCAACGCGGTCGATCTGCTCGACGCTCAATGCCGACCCGCTCGGCAGCGTCAGCCCGGTACGGAACAACCCTTCGGCAGCCCCATTGATCTCGCCACGCGGGCCCTCGAACACCGGCTGCAGGTGCATGGGCTTCCACAGGGGACGGCTCTCGATGTTGTCAGCCGTCAGCGCAGCGCTGAGCTCCGCCGGCTCCCACCCAGTCACTTCGGAATCGACCAATATTGACGTCAACCACACGTTGTCGTGCTCGTCGCCCTCGGCGCCAAACACGCTGACTCCGGCGACGCCGGAGAACAGCTCCTTATATCGGTCGCGCAGCGCGCGGCGCCGGGCGATCATCTCGTCGAGGCGAGCCAGCTGCGCGCGCCCCAGCGCCGCAAGCAGGTTGCTCAGGCGATAGTTGTAGCCGATGTCGGTGTGCTCGTAATGCACCACCGGCTGTCGCGCCTGAGTCGCGAGGTACCGCACGTGCTTTGCAACCTCGGCGTCGTCGGTGAGCAGCATGCCGCCGCCAGACGTGGTCATGACCTTGTTGCCATTGAACGACACGATCGACACACGCCCAAAACTGCCCGCAGCGCGCCCCCGATGCGTCGCGCCCAGCGACTCGGCGGCGTCAGCCACGACCGGCACGTCGTAGCGCTCGGCAATCGCCTCAAGCGCGGTGTAGTCGACCGCCTTGCCGAGCAGATCGACCGGCACGAGCGCGGCAACCCGCTCGCCGGCATCGGCCAAGCGCCGCAACGCGCGCTCGAGCAGTTCGGGACACATGTTGCCGGTCTCGGGATCGGCATCGATGAAGTACGGCTCGGCGCCTGTGTAGACGATGGCGTTGGCGGTGGCCGCGAAGGTCATCGTCGACGTCACGACAACATCGCCTCGCCCCACTCCGAGCGTGAGGAGCGCGAGGTGCAGGGCAGCCGTGCCCGAGCTCAGCGCAACTCCGTGCTCGACGCCGACGCGCGTTGCCAGCTCCCGCTCAAACGCCTCGACATCAGGCCCAACCGGCGCGACCCATCCCGAGCGCAGTGCGGCAAGCAGATACTGCTCTTCGAGGTCCCCAACGTCGGGCGACGACATGTAGATCCGTTCGCCGCTCAACGAACCTCCTCCGTCAGTCTCGGCACAACCGCCGTCTCATTGTTGCGCGGCTGTGCGAACATCCGGTCCATCCAGCCTTGTCTGTCGAGTCGCTCGGGTGGGATCGCATCAACGCGGGCGTGCGAGATCTTGGAGTGGTACGGCCGATGCGGCCGCTCACGCTCGCCGACCAGCTCCTCGTGCAGCTTCTCACCATTACGCAGCCCCGTGAAGACGATCTCGAGATCTTTGCCCGACATCGCGATCATCCGCTGCGCGATATCAAGAATGCGCACGGGCTCGCCCATGTCGAGAATGAGCACCTCACCCGCCGAACCGATACCCCCGGCCTGCACGACGAGCTGACACGCCTCAGGGATCGTCATGAAGAAACGCGTCGCATCGGGGTGTGTCACCGTGAGCGGCTTCCCCTGCCTGATGAGGTGTTGAAAGGTCGGCACGAGCGAGCCTCTGCTGCCGATCACATTGCCAAACCGCACCGATAGGTAGGGACGACCAGTGCACTCCCCCATCCACGCGGCGAGCTTCTCTGCCACGCGCTTCGAATGGCCGAGCACACTCGTGGGGTTGGCGGCCTTGTCGGTCGAGACATTGACGAACGTCTCGACTCCAATCGACTCGGCCGCGCGCAGCACGTTGAGCGTGCCGAGCACGTTCGTCTTCCACGCCTCGTCGGGGTACTGCTCGAGCAACGGCAGATGCTTGAGCGCGGCGGCGTGAAACACGACCTCCGGTTGGCGCTCGGTAAAGACGCGTGCGATCGCCTGCTCGTCACGAATATCGGCGAGCACCACATCGCGACTGTCGAGCAGCCCGTGCCCCGCGATGCCGAGCTGCGCCCCCTGCAACCCGGTCTCGTCGCGGTCGAGCATCATGAGCTCTGCCGGCTCGAACGCCGCGATCTGCCGGCACAGCTCGGCTCCGATCGATCCACCGGCACCGGTGACGAGCACGCGCTTGCCAGAAAGGTAGCCGGTGACGAGGTCAGCGTGCATATCGACGGGTCGCCGGCCGATGAGGTCTTCGATCTGGATATCGCGGATATCGACGGCGCTCGACGCGTTGCTGAGAATCTCGGCGAACGGCGGCAGCACTTTCACCTGGAGACCCGTCTCGTCGGCCGCAGCCTGCACGCGCCGCAACAGCTCGGCATTGGCTCGCGCAATGGCCACGATCAACACCTCGGCCCGGGTCGACGCGACGATAGCGCTGAGCTCGTCGAGGCCGCCTTGCACGCGGACGCCCTTGATCTGCATGTTCCGCTTCCGCCGGTCGTCATCGACCAGCCCCACGGCGCGATACGCCGACTTCGAATCGGTCTCGAGCCGACGCACGAGGTCAGCACCCAGGTAGCCGGCGCCGAACACCAGAGTCGGAGTCGCGCCTTCGCGAGGTCGCTGACGGTGCTCGACGAGAAGCCGCCTGAGGTACCGCACGCCAAAGGTCATGACCAGCGCCAGCGGGAGCGCGATCAGGGGAACGCTGCGGGGAATCTCGAGCAGCCGATTGAACAGGAGGATCGGGAGCGCGATGACGACCGCCGTGACGACGACGGTCGCGGCCAGCGCGCGCACCTCTTCGAACGTGCCGTACGTGAACCTGCCCCGGTACAGGTGCGCTCCCCACCCGATGAGGAGCTGGAGCCCCGCCGTGACCGCGACAAGGATCCCGACGCGATCCCACTGGATGTACTGGAGGGCGAACTCGTAGCGAAGGACGTGGGCAGCCACGATCGCCACGGCCCACGCCAGCGCGTCCACGGCGAAGTGCGTCCCGAAACGCATTACACGATGCGTCCTGCTCAGACGCGGGGCTTCACCCCCGTTTTCACCCATAGACTCACCTTACCCGCGTCGAAGACGACATCAGAAGCCTTGCTTCGCACCATGACAAAGAGACCGAGAAACTGGCGCAGTTGAAACGGGGTTGCCACATGCAAACGTTCTGCCACACCGCAAAAGCCACTTCTGGGCACCGAAATCCTGGCCAAACCCTAGTCGAGTTTTCTTCGACGACATCCGACCTGCGATGACATCGACGTCTCGCGACTCGAACCCCTTCGGCAACGTATGGGTACGGTAATCACCATGGCCACGGAGAGGGGCGCCGGTCGTGGGGGCGGCGGCGAACCTGCTCACGACGACCACTCGTCGTCAGTAACGCGCGCACGGCCCGTTGCGCAACACCGCCCGACGGTGCGGCCACTGCGCCTCCTGACGGTGTGCACCGGGAACGTCTGTCGCTCTCCGTTCGCCGCGGCGATCCTTGCCACTCGCCTCGCCAATCTGAACATTGAGGTCGGCAGCGTGGGTACGCATGCCCTCGTCGGTCAGGCCCTGACGCCCGAGACCATGCAGCTGGGGATTGCCCACGAGATCGATCATCACGATCTCGCAAGCCATCGTGCCCATCAGCTGACGGAGTCGATCCTCGAGGACGCCGACCTCGTGCTCGCGATGAGCCGCGAGCACCGGCGTCGCGTCGTCGAACTGCTCCCCCGCCGCCTGCACTCGACCTTCACGATTCGCGAGTTCTCGAGGCTGGCCGACGATCTCGGCACCGACCAACTGCGTGACGCGATGGCGGGGGAAACGGAACCCCGAGCGCGGCTTCGCATCGCGCTCGATCGCCTCATCGCCCAGCGTGCCGTCTCCCGCCCACCGACAGATGGCAGCACGGACGATGTTGTCGATCCGTACGGTCGGTCACGCCGCGCGTACGAGGCGATGAACGCCCAGCTCCTCCCCGCGCTCGCCAACGTCGAACGGGTGCTTCGGGCGGTGTCCGCTGCGTCATCAGTGGGTCGCGATTCGGCGGCGCCTTTCCCGCCTGACCGGCGGTTCCCGACTGGACGGATCGCGAACTGGGAGCAATGATGAACTTTCAGGTTACGCACCATCGGCCACGTGTGGTGGCGCTCGAGTCGAGACGGAAAGGCGCACGTGGAACTCAGTGATTACCTGCGCATCGCGCGAAAGAACTGGATCATTATCACGGCTGCGATTCTGATCGCCGTGGCGGCTGCGGCCGCGTACTCGTTCACCAGGACGCCGCAGTACGAGTCGACGAGCGAGGTCATCGTCTCGGCCCAGGCGGGATCGACGATCAGCGAGCAACAGCAGGGAAACGTCTACACGCAGGATCGCGTGAGCTCGTACCTGCTGCTCGGCACCTCGCCCCGGGTGCTCGATCCCGTCATCGCCGAGCTGAGCCTCGATACCACGGCCGCCGAGCTCGCTGAGACGGTCGTGGTCACCTCGCCAACCAACACCACCGTGATGCGCATTACGGCGACCGACGCCTCGCCCGAGCGGGCAGCAGAGATCGCCAACTCCGTCGCGGCGAACCTCACCGTGGCCATCGCCGAGGTCGAAACGCTTCCGGGCTCCGAAACGAGCTCCGTCACCGTGGCGCCGATGAGCGCCGCCACGCCCTCGGATGCACCGGTGAGCCCGAACACGCCGCTCAATCTCGCCCTCGGTGCTCTGATCGGCATCGCCGCCGGGGCCGCCATCGCCGTCTCGCGCACGGTGCTCGACACACGCATTCGCCTTGCCCGCGATATCGAGGCGATCACCGAGCGCCCGATCGTCGGGGCGATCCCTCGCGACCCCAAAGCCAAAGACCGGCCGCTGATCATGACGGCCGATCCGCGAAATGCCCGCAGCGAAGCGTTTCGCGCGCTCCGCACCAACCTGCAGTTCTTGAAGCTCGACGGCGCAGCAAGCTTCGTCGTCACCTCGAGCCTGCCGGGCGAGGGCAAATCGACGACGGCGCTCAATCTCGCGTTCGCGCTCGCCGAGGCCGGACAGGGCGTCGTGCTGATCGACGCCGACCTCCGCAAGCCACGAATCGCCACGTACCTCGGCATCGAGGGCAGCGTCGGGCTCACCGACGTGCTCATCGGTCGCGCAGCCCTGGCGGACGTCATGCAACCGTGGGGCGATCAAGAGCTCTTCATCCTGCCGTCGGGCAAGATCCCGCCCAACCCGAGCGAGCTGCTCGGATCGGCCCGAATGGGCAAGATCATCGACGGGTTCACCCGGGAGGGGTTCACCGTCGTGATCGACGCTCCCCCGGTGCTGCCCGTCACCGACGCCGTCGTGATCGCCCGTCGCACGAGCGGCGCCATCGTCGTGGCAGAGGCCGGCGCGACGCGGCGCACCGAGCTCACCGGCGCACTGACGGCCCTCGAGACCGCCGGCGCCCGCGTGGCGGGCATCGTGTTCAGCAAGGTACCCACGCGCGGCCCCGACGCCTACGTCTACGGCAACTACGAGCAGTACGGCGACGACGTGCTGCCCCAGGTCGAGCCCCAGGCAGCGCCAGCACCTCAACGCCGTGCAACGGCAGCGTCGCAACAGGAACCCGACCTCGTGGGCGAAGGCACGCGCCGTCGCGCGAAATGACCGAGGTGACAGATGACAAGCGATTCCCCCAGGTCGGCTGATCCACTCGGCAGTCTGCTCGACGACGACGCATCCTCTCCGACATCAGAGGGCCGCCGCCGCCGCAACCGGCGCAGATGGCGCACCGTGCTCATCGCGCTCGGCATCGTCCTCGCCCTGATCATCGCGGGCGGTGTCTATCTCTGGAACGCGACGTCGGGCCAGATCGAGACGATCGAGCTCGACCTGCCAGACGAGGGACGGCCAGACGCGCCCGAGACCGACGACAACGGCAAAGCCCCCATCAATGTGCTGCTGATGGGCACCGACTCGCGCGTTTCCGAGAGCGACTCGTTGCTGACGGAGCTCGGCAGCCGCGCCGACACGATCATGGTCGCCCACATCCCGGCCGACCGCTCCTCGGTGCAGGTCATGTCGATCATGCGCGACTCATGGGTTGAGGTGCCCGGCTATGGCGAGAACAAGGTCAACGCCGCCCTCGCCTATGGCGGCGTCTCGCTCGCCGTCCAGACCGTCGAGCAGCTCATCGGCCAGCGCATCGACCACGTCGCCATCATCGGCTTCGACGGCTTCAAGGGCCTCACCGAGGCGGTCGGCGGCGTCACGGTGCAGAACGAGATCGCCTTCGAAGCGAACGGCCACTCGTTCGCGGCCGGCGAGATCACCCTCTCGGGCGAGGAGGCGCTCGCCTACGTGCGCGCACGCTACAACTTCCCCGATGGCGACTACCAGCGCGTGCGCAACCAGCAGGCCTTCATGAAGGGGGTGCTGCAGGAAGTGCTCGCACGAGACACGCTCAGCAACCCCGCGACCGTCACGCAGCTGCTCACGACCATGACACCGCACATGGCGACCGACGCCGGGCTCGACACGGGCCGCATCATCGAGCTCGCGGGCGACCTGCAACACGTGCGCTCCGGCAACGTCGACTTCTTCACGATCCCGACCGTTGGCACCGGCATGATCGGCGACCAGTCGGTCGTGTTCGTCGACTGGACGCGCATGGAAGAGGTGCGGCAGCACTTCGCGAACGACACGCTCGACGAGTTCGAACCGTAGGGGCGGAGGCACCCTCGGCGCGCCTCCTTCGTCGGCTTCTCGGGGGCGCGGATGCGGGAGTTCACCAATCGTTCATTTCGCTCTGGACTTTTGGTCCTAATTCTTCATATAGTTTGGTCATCGCGTCCAAAGCTGTCACGGCCATTCCCCCCAGATTCCCCCCAGGGCCAGGAGCGAACGATCGACACCGTCATGTTCGACTTCGACGGCACGGTTGCGGTCGGCGACGGGCCGGTGCTCGCCTATGCGAGCGCCGTCGCCCGTCGCCTTGCACCCGCAGCGGCCCGCGACTTCCTCCGCGACATCGAAACCGCGCTGACGCACCATCGCGAAGCCGGCTTCGGGCCTGAGTTCCTCGACGGCTACGATCTCGTCGCGCGCCGCGCCTGCTCGGCGGGTCTTTCGCCCTCGGAGGTGAGCGAGGCCTATCTCTGCAGCCGCTCGCTCCTCGGCACTGCGCAAGCCGCCGTCACCACCCCCGACGGCCTCGCCGAGCTGCTCCGAGACCTCGGCCGCTGCGTGCATATCGCGCTCGTGACAAACGCACCGATCGTTCGCCTACTGGGCACGCTCGAGTCACTCGGAGTCGCCGAGAGGTTCGACGAGGTCATCTACGCTGCAGGGAAGCCCTCTGGACTCGTACCGTTCGCCGGCCAACGACTGGCGGTCGGCCGTGTCCTCAGCGTCGGCGACATCTGGGAGAACGATCTGGCCCCCGTCGCCGCGCTCGGCGGCGACACGGCACTCATCGGCCGTCCGGCGCCGGGCATCCACCCGACCTTTCACGCTCCCACCCTCGCCGAGCTCGCCGCGAGCATCCGCGCCTGGGCGTCCTGCGCATCCCGACCGGCCCACGCGCCGCCCCCGCACCGCCGCGGCACTCCCCACGCCAGTTAGGACCGCAATGCCACGCCTCGCCAAGCTCCTCGCGCCCCTCATGGTCGCCGTGCTCGCGTTGACCGGGTGCGGCGCCGCGACCGCCGAACCGCCGTCGGACACGCTCGTCGTGCAGTTCGTCCCGACGCGCGCCGACAGCGACATGGAGGCCCTCGCACAGCCGCTCGCGGGCCTGCTCAGCGAACAGCTCGATCGCGAGGTCGTCGTGACCATCGCGACCGACTACTCGACCATCGTCGAAGCGCTCGCCGCCCAGCAGATCGACGTCGGCATCATGCCCCCGGCCACCTACGTGCTCGCGGCCGACCAGGGAACGGCCGATGCGGTGCTGACGGCCCAGATCCCGGGCACCGACCCCGTGACGGCCGAGAACACCGACGAATTGGTCGCCGGATTCCGGGGCGAGATCGTCGTGGCCGCCGACAGCGGCATCACGAGCCTCGACGACCTCCGGGGCGCGACCATCGCCGTGCAGAACGCCGCCTCGGCGAGCGGCTACATCTTCCCCGTGGTCGAGATGGCCGAGGCGGGCCTCGACCTCCAGAACGACGTGACGCTGACCACCGTCTCCGGCATCGACAGCGCCCTCCTCGCGGTGCTCAACGGTGACGCGGATGCCGCATTCGGTTTCGAGGGAAGCCGACGGCTGCTGAAGGGCGAGTTCCCCGACATCACCGAGCTGCTGAGCGTCGCCTACCTCACCGAGGCCGTCATTCCCAACGACGCCATCGCCGTGTCGACCACCCTCGACGACGCAGACCGGCAGGCCGTGAAGGCCGCCTTCCTCGCAATCGCCGACGACCCCGAAGGCCTGGAGATCATCTCGACCCTCTACTCCCACCAGGGCTACGTCGACCCGCGCCCGGCCGACTACGACATCGTGCGCGACTACACCCAGCGCGCCGGCGAGCTCTGATCTCGCCCGCCACCCGCCCGCGATTCCACCCGCAGTCGCCGCGTGGGCGCTAACGTCACGACATGATCGCCTTCACGCGCGTCAGCAAGATCTATCCCGACGGCACGCGAGGCCTCGACGACGTCACGCTCACCATCGACGACGGCGAGTTCGTCGCCGTGATCGGGCGTTCCGGCGCCGGAAAATCGACATTGCTGCGCACCGTGAACGCCCTCACGGAAGCCACGAGCGGCGACATCACGATCGACGACGAATCGGTGCGAGGCGCGCGAGGCCGCAGGCTGCGAGCCCTGCGCGGGCGCATCGGCATGATCTTCCAGAGCTTCAACCTGGTCGGCGTGAGCACCGTGCAGCGCAACGTCATCGCCGGCCGACTCGCGCACGTGCCCGCCTGGCGCGGCACCCTCGGCCTGTTCCGGCGCGAGGACTACCGGCTCGTCACCGAGTCACTCCAGCGCGTCGGCCTCGCCGAGAAGCTCCACGCGCGCGCCGACGAGCTCTCGGGCGGCCAACAGCAGCGCGTGGCGATCGCCCGTGCGCTGGTACAAAACCCCAGCATCCTGCTCGCCGACGAACCCGTCGCCTCACTCGACCCCGTCACGACCGACCGCATCATGGCCGACCTGCGCGACATCGGGCGCGAGCTCGGCATCACGGTCGTCATGAGCCTGCACTCGGTGCCCCTCGCCCGCGCCTACGCCACACGCATCATCGGGCTGCGCGACGGCGCCGTCGTCTTCGACGGGCCCACCGCCGAGGCGACCGACGCCCGCCTGCGCGGCATCTACGGCGACGAGTACGCCGCCCTCATCTCGCCGGAGGCCGCGCAAGCGCGGGACGAGGCGGGCACCGGAGGCGCGAGCGGGAGCGTGGCCGAGCGCGGGGCCGACAGCGTGGTCGAGCGCCTGGCCGACAGCGGGGGCGGGGGCGACGGCGTCGAGGGCCCCCGCGAGCGCGAGTGACCGCCATGCGCCTCACCGACACGATCCACCGGCGGCTGCCCCTGCACCTCGCCACGCTCGCGCTCATCGCGATACTGCTCGTGTCCGCCGTGCACGCGACGGGCGCCGACCCCGTCCACCTCCTGCGCAACGGCGACCAGATGCTCATCGTGCTCACCCGCCTGTTGTCGCCCGACTGGGGCTACCTGCCGAGCGTGTTGCCCGCCCTCGCGCAGACCGTGCAGATGGCCATCGCCGGCACCGCGCTCGGTGTGGCCGCGGCCGTGCCGGTCGCCTTCGCGGCGACCTCCGTCGTCAGCGGCACACTGCTCGTCACGGCGCCCCTGCGGATGGTGCTCAATGTCGTCCGCACGATCCCCGACATGCTGCTCGCCGGCATCTTCGTCGCGGTCGTCGGCACCGGCGCCTTCACCGGCACGATCGCGCTGGCGGTCTTCACCTTCGGCATGGTGACGAAGCTGCTCTACGAGGCGATCGACACCATCGATCGCCGGCCGCTCGACGCCCTCGTCGCTACGGGCGCCGGCCGCAGCGCCCTCGCCGTCCACGGTGTGCTTCCGCAGGTGCGGCCGAGCCTCGTGAGCTACGCCCTCTACGCCCTCGAGGTCAATGTGCGCGCGTCGGCCGTGCTCGGCTACATGGGCGCCGGCGGCATCGGCGTCACCCTGCAGTCGACCATGGGACTCATGCGGTACGACCGGGTCGCGGTCATCATCCTCGCCATCTTCGTCGTCGTGCTCGTCATCGACCTCATCAGCGGCGCGGTCAGGAGGCGGCTGCTGTGAGCGCCGTCCCCGCCTCCCGCGACACGAACGAGGCCCCGCGCCGGCCCGGACCGCCCGATCCGAGGCGCTGGACACCCTGGCGCGCCGTGGGCTGCGCCGCACTCGCCGCCGTGCTCGTGTGGGCGTTCGTCGGCGTCGGCTGGAGCTGGCCGAACGACACGTGGCCGATCGTGCTCGGTGCGATGTGGGAGGGAGCGGTCGCGCCCGATCTCGCCTTCGTATGGAACGGCTCGGGCGAAGACCTCGTCGGCCTCATCGGGCAGACCCTCGCGATCGCGTTCCTCGGCACCGCCATCGCGGTCGTCGGAGCCGTGCCGCTCGCGTTCCTCGCGGTGTCGCGCCGCCGGGCCTCCGGCCGCGGTCGCCGCCCCGGCCCGGTCTCGGCGGGAACGGGCGTCGTGCTCACGATCGTGCGCACGTTCCCCGAAATCGTGCTCGCCGTGATCTTCGTGAAGATGGTGGGGCCGGGGCCGTTCGCCGGGGCGCTCGCGATCGGGGTGCACTCCATCGGCATGCTCGCGAGACTGTACGCCGAAGAGATCGAACGGCTGTCCGCCGGGCCAGAGGAGGCGATCGCCGCGCTCGGGGGAACCCGCGCGCACGTGTTCGCGTGGGGTCAGCTGCCCCGCCTCCTGCCCCCGCTCTGCTCACTCGCCCTCAACCGGTTCGAGATCGCGGTGCGCTCGGCCACAATCCTCGGCATCGTCGGAGCCGGCGGCATCGGCACACCGATCATCTTCGCCATCTCCTCGCGCAGCTGGGACCGCGTCGCCATCATCGTCATCGGTATCGTCGTCACCGTCACCATCATCGACGCCGTCTCGTCGGCGCTGCGGAAGAAGCTCCAATGACCCGCATCACGATCGCCGCCACCAGCGATCTGCACTCGCACTGGCGGCCGGGCACGGTCGGCGGCATCGCCGGGGCCGCCGCGGTGCTGGCCGGTATCGACCGCGACCGCGCCGTCGTCATCGACGCCGGCGACCTGCTCACCGGCTCACCGCTCGGGGCGCACCAGACGCTTCTGCGCACGGACGCGGGCGCGGAGCATCCGCTGCTCACGGCGCTCGACGGCCTCGGCGTCGATGCCGCCGTGCCCGGTAACCACGACTTCGACGACGGGCTCGACTCGCTGCTCGGCGCGGCGGCCGCCCTGCGGCGCACGCGGTACTTGTGCGCCAACGCGATCGGCGACCAGGGCGAGCCGGTGTTCGCCCCGTCGGCCGTGTTCGTGCGCGAGGGCGTGCGCATCGGCGTCATCGGCGCCGTCACGAGCCACGTGCAGCGCCTCAGCCGGCACGGGGGGCTCGAACACGTGCGCTTCACCGACCCCGTCACCGCGATCGCCGACCAAGCGCTGCGCCTGCGGCCGGAGGTCGATCTGCTCGTCGCGGCCTACCACGGCGGATTCGAGCGCGATCCCGAGACGGGTGCGCCGCTCGACTACGACCGCGGCGAGAATCAGGCGGCGAGACTGCTGGAGATGCCCGGCCTCGACGGCCTCATCGCGGGGCACACGCACTCGGCGCGGGCGGGCACGCGAGCGAGGGACGACGGGGCCAGGATCGCCTACGCGCAGCCCGGATACGCCGGTTCGCATGTCGGCGTGTTGACCTTCGAGGTCGAGGCGGGCGCCGTACAGGTCGTCGGAGCCCGGGCGGTTCCCGTGGAGGTCAACGCCCCCAGCGCCCATGTACCGCGCGCCGCGGCCGAACGGCTGGAGCCGCTGCACGCGGCCGCCGAAGCCTGGCTCGACTCGCCATGCCCGCTGGACGACGACGCGCTGCACGCTGCGGTCGCCGCGCGGGCCGGCAGCCGGCGCACGGCGCTCGGGCTCCCACCGCATCCCCGGACCTGGCGATCGCTGCTCGCGCACTTCCCTGCCCCGCACGGCGCGTCCGACTACCGCGTGCCGCGACGCGAGTTCGAGGATGCGGTGCGCGAGGCGGGCGCGCGAGGCGGGGACAGCGGCGACGGCCGCGTGCCCCGCACCGCGACGGCGCCACGGTTCCGCGTCGTCGACCATGGCGGCGCGGACGGCGGCGCGGATGCCGCCGATTCGCCGGAGCAGTGGGTCGCCGTCACCGCCAACCCCGCATTCGGCGCGCACCTGCATCCGAGCCGGGTCGAGCGCGCCCACCTCGTCGACTGGCTCGACGAGTTCGCGCGCGTCGCTCGGCACGTGCACTTCAGCGGGGCCACGGGAGGCGACCATGCCTGACGCCTCCCCCGCGACCCGCATCGCCGCCATCGTCAACACGCTGCGCCCGGCCGAACGGCGCGTGGTCGAGGTCATCCGCGAGCATCCGGAGCTCGTCATCGAGCTCACGGCGCAACAGCTCGCCGACCACGTCGGTGTCGCCCGCACCTCGATCGTGCGCACCTGCCAGTCCCTCGGGTACAACGGCTATGCGCAGCTGCGCGTTGCCCTCGCTCGGCACACGCAGGCGGGCGAGCGCCGGCGCCAGCCCGCCGCTGAGGATGGCAGTGATCTCGACGTCATGCGCGCCGGCATCGCCGAGCTGGCGTCGCGCCTGCCACAGGCGCTCGAACTCCTCGACGCCAACGCCCTCTGCCGCGCGATCGACCTCGTGATCGGCGCGCGCCGCCTGCTCTGCCTAGCCAACGGGCTTTCCGCGTCGCTCGCCGAAGACGTCGCGGCGCGCCTTACCTCGGTCGGACGGGCAACCGAGCACATGACCGACCCGATCTCGCAGCAGGTGACCGCGCGGCACCTGACGCCCGATGACGTCGTGCTCATCATCAGCGGCTCCGGCGCCAACCACCAGACCGTCCTCGCGGCCAGAGCAGCGAACCGGGCGGGGGCGACGATCATCGCGATCACGTCGTTCGAATCCTCGCCGCTCGTCGACCTCGCCGACGTGACCCTCGTCATCGCCTCGGTGAGCGACACGTTCCGCGACGAGCTCGAACACACGTCGAGGGTTGTGCACGCGGTCTTCCTCGACGGCTTCGTCGAGCGCATCCGCGCCCGCCTCGGCGAGCGCGGGCGCGCCGCCCGCGACCTCACGATCGAGGTGCTGGCGGCGAATCTCGACGACGGAGCCGACCGCTAGGCAGGCCCTCGGGGCCGGGGCTCGGCCGACGACGGCCGTTCAGCGTGACAATGGCCCCGCTGGCCGCTCCTGCGGCTCAGCGGGGCCATTGACGCGCAAATCGGTCGGGAGGGCGAGAAGCCCTACGCCGCGACGGGCTCCTGCACGACGGCCGGGCTGACCGTCAGCGCGCCCTGCGCGTCGACGTCGACCTCGACCACGCCGCCCTCGGTGACCGCCTCCGCCACCAGCAGGTCGGCGATCGCGTCGTCAACCTCGCGCTGGATGACGCGGCGCAGCGGGCGGGCGCCGAACTCGGGCTCGTAGCCCTCGTCGGCGATGCGGTCGACCGCCGCATCCGACACGCGCAGCGCGATGCCCTGCGCCGCGAGCCGCTGTTCGCTGTCGCGCAGCAGCATGCGCGTGATCTCGTGCAGCTGCTCGCGCTCGAGCTTGTCGAACAGCACCGTGTCGTCGATGCGGTTGAGGAACTCGGGCCGCATGACCTCGCGCAGCTTGCCCATGACCTTCGCGCGCAGCTCGCGCTCGGTGTCACCCGCGTTCTGCGACGTGAAGCCGAGCGGGCCACGGCTGGCCATGAACTCGGAGCCGAGGTTGCTCGTCATGATCACGACCGTGTTGCGGAAGTCGACCGTGCGCCCCTGGCCGTCCGTCAGGCGACCGTCGTCGAGCACCTGCAGCAGCAGATTGAACGCGTCGGGGTGCGCCTTCTCGATCTCGTCGAGCAGCACGACCGAGTACGGGCGGCGACGCACCCGCTCGGTGAGCTGCCCCGCCTCGTCATAGCCGACGTACCCGGGAGGGGCGCCGACCAGACGCGACACGGTGTGCCGCTCCCCGAACTCGCTCATGTCGAACCGGACCATGGCCGTCTCGTCGTCGAACAGCGCCGCCGCGAGGGCCTTGGCGAGCTCCGTCTTCCCGACACCGGTCGGGCCGAGGAACAGGAAGCTGCCGACCGGCCGGCGCGAGTCGCCCATGCCGGTGCGGCTGCGGCGGATGGCCTTCGCGACCGCCGCCACCGCGGCATCCTGACCGATCACACGCTCGTGCAGTTCGGCCTCCAGCCGTGCGAGGCGCGACTTCTCGGCCTCGGTCATGCGCGAGGCCGGCACACCGGTCGCACGCGAGACCACCTCGGCGATCTGCGCCTCGTCGACGACGCGGGCCGTACCGTCGCCCTCGCCCGCGCTGTTCGCGCTGCGCGCCTCGGCGAGCTGGTCGGTGACCCGCTTGATCTCGTCGCGCAGCTCACCCGCCCGCTCGTACTGCTCGGTCTCGAGCGCGCGGCCCTTGTCGGCCTCGAGCTCGGCGATGCGTGCGCGCAGCGCATCGACATCGACGGCCGGGCCGCGTCGCAGCGACAGCCGCGCGCCGGCCTGGTCGATGAGGTCGATGGCCTTGTCGGGCAGGAAACGGTCGGTGATGTACCGGTTCGAGAGCTCGACGGATGCTCGGATCGCCTCCGGCGTGTAGGTCACGCCGTGGTGCTCGGCGTAGCGATCCTTGAGCCCCTCGATGATGCGCACCGCGTCGTCGACGCTCGGCTCGCCCACCGTCACGGGCTGGAAGCGGCGCGCGAGCGCGGCATCCTTCTCGATCGTGCGGAACTCGCTGAGCGTTGTCGCGCCGACGAGGTGCAGCTCGCCGCGCGCCAGGCGGGGCTTGAGGATGTTGCTGGCGTCCATTCCGCCGGACTCTCCCGAGCCCCCGGCGCCGACGACCATGTGCAACTCGTCGACGAACACGATGGTGTCGCCGCCGCCCGCGGCGATCTCGTTCAGGGCGCCGGTGAGGCGCTCCTCGAAGTCGCCGCGGTAGCGGGTTCCCGCGACCATGCCGGCGAGGTCGAGCGAGATGACGCGCTTGTCGCGCAGCTGTGCCGGCACCTCGCCGGCGGCGATCGCCTGCGCGAGGCCCTCGACGATGGCGGTCTTGCCGACGCCGGCCTCACCGATCAGCACCGGGTTGTTCTTGGTGCGGCGGGCGAGGATCTCGACGGTCTGCTCGATCTCGTCGGCACGGCCGATAACGGGATCGAGCTTGCCCTCGCGGGCCTCGGCCGTGAGGTCGCGGCCGAACTGCTCGAGAATCGACCCCTCCTGCCCCTGGTCCGGCTGCCCCGGCATGGCTCCCTGGCCCTGCGTGGTCTGCTGCTGCGTGCGGGCGTTCGCCTGCGCACCCGCCTGCAGTGACGCCTGCGTGACGCCGGCCTGCGCGAGCAGTTGGCCCGCGGGCGTGTCAGTGTTCAGCACGAGGGCGAGAAAGACGTGCTCTGGGTCGACGTACGTCGAGCCGAAGGCGCGCGCCACCTGATAGCTGTCGAGCAGCAGGCGCTGCGACGAGCCCGTGAGCGACGGGTCGACGTCCTGCAGCGCCTCGCCAGCGCCCGGCAGCCGCTGTTCTGCCGCGTCGGCGATGGCCTGCGGGTCGGCCCCCGCCTGGCGCACGGCCGAGGCGGCGGGGTCGCCGGCCACCATGACGCGCAGGATGTGCAGCGCGTCCACCTCGGGCTGGCCACGGCCGACTGCGAAGGCGCCGGCCTGTTCGAGCAGGTCGTGCGTGCGCTTGCTCAGCATGCGGACGATGTCGACCGGGCGCGCCTGACGGGCGGCCCGTTGGTTCTGGAGATACCGGGCCAGGAACGCGTCGAAGGAGCCGTCGCTTCCCGGAGCCTGTCCGAAGTATGCGGGCATGAGTCCCCCTCCCTGAGGAAAGTTGAGTACGTATGACTCAAGTAACGCCCGATGGTACGGCGTCATTCCCGGATGCGCGTGGTCCGTTCGCCGTGGGCGAGCAGGAACGGCACGGGCGGGTGGCACCCAAGTCGGAGTGGTAGACCTTGGCGCACTGCGCCTCCTCGGGGCCAGCGACGAAGGGAAACTCATGACCACGACGACCGCACAGCGCACCTCGAACACGAAGTCCAACGATCAGAAGCGAGCAGACGACTCCACGGCCACCACCGCGAAGCGCACCCGCCGGCAGAACGCCGAGAAGGGGTTCACGGCGTCGAAGGCGCTCACCGACAACCTGCAACGCGTGCTGGTCGACCTCATCGAACTGCACCTCCAGGGCAAGCAGGCCCACTGGAACGTCGTCGGCAAGAACTTCCGAGACCTGCACCTGCAGCTCGATGAGATCATCGACGCCGCGCGCCAGTTCAGCGACGACGTGGCCGAGCGCATGCGCGCGCTGCACGCCGCGCCCGACGGCCGCTCCGACACCGTAGCCGAGACGACGACGCTGCCCGAGTATCCACAGGGCGAAGTCGACACGACGGAGACGGTCGACCTCATCACGGCCCGGCTGGAGGCCGTCGTCGGCACTATGCGCGAGGTGCACGACGACGTCGATGAGGAAGACCCGACGAGCGCCGACCTCCTGCACGCCGTCATCGAGCGCCTCGAGCAGTTCGCCTGGATGGTCAGCGCCGAAAACCGCACGCCCGCGAAGAAGTAGGCACCCCGCGGACGCCCGCGCCCGCGCCGAAACGCGCAGGGCGCGGGCGCGACCGGCTTTGCGTCGACGCCGGGGGTGTCAGCTGCGCAGCGTCTTCAGGGCACCGGCCCAGCGCTCGAGTTGGTCGAACATCGACGCGGCGAGCGGGCCGTGGTGGTCGCCGGGAGTGAACTCGCTGAAGTCCTTGAAGTCGGTCATCAGCGAGAAGCTGAGCTGTTGGCGCACGTCGGCAAGCTGCAGCTCTCCGGACATCCCGCGCAAGTGCTCGACCGCGCGTGCGCCGCCGAGCGATCCGTAGCCGACGAAGGCAGCGGCCTTGTCGTTCCACTCGCCGTAGAGGAAGTCGATCGCGTTCTTCAGCGCGCCCGACGTCGAGCGGTTGTACTCGGGCGTGACGAACACGAACCCGTCGTACTGCGCGACGGTTGCCGCCCATTTCTTCGTGTGCTCGTGCTGGTATTCCCCCATCGACGGCGGGATCGCCTCGTCGAGCAGGGGGAGGTCGACGTCGGCGAGGTCGACAAGGTCATACGTCGCCTCGCGGCCCGCGGCCTGTTCGATGACCCAGTCTGCGACGGCCTTGCCGTTGCGGCCGGGGCGGGTGCTGCCGAGGATCACGGCAATGCGGAGGTGGCTCATCATTCTCCCTCTGGTGGTGATCGGATCTGGTTCTGGGGATCGGCGCGACCGTACCGTCTGGGCCTTGGAGCATCCCGCTCCTGCTCCCTGAGCGATCTCAGGGTGCCGGACGGGCACGGCGCATAGCGTTATTCCCCTCATCTCAAGATCTGGGGGAATGACGATGAACGATCAACGAGGCTCGAATCGCGCGGATGCGCGGGACCTGCGTTCGGACGGCACGTCCGGGCGTACTGCCGGCGCCCGGGGAACGGCACAGAACGGCGCGCCGCACCCCGAAGACGCGCGGAAGCCTGATTCTCCAACGGAGATCCGCAAGCCCGCGTGGGGGTATGTGCTGCGAAAGACAGTGCGTGAGTTCATGCGCGACGAGTGCACCGATCTCGCAGCAGCGCTCACCTACTACGCCGTGCTGTCGATCTTCCCGGCCATGATCGCGCTCGTCTCGCTCCTGAGCCTGGTCGGTCAGGCCGAGGCCACAACGGCGGCGATCATGGGCCTGGTGTCGAGCATCGTGCCCGCCGATGCGGTCGAGACGCTCCAGCCGGCGATCGAACAGCTCACGTCGGCGCCCGCCCCCGGCATCGGCCTCATCATCGGTCTCCTGACCGCGCTCTGGACGGCCTCGAACTACGTCAACGCGTTCGGCCGCGCCATGAACCGCGTCTACGAGGTCACCGAGGGCCGGCCCGTCTGGAAACTGCGCCCGATGATGTACGCGCTCACCGCGGTGATGCTCGTCCTCGTTGCGATCGCCGCGCTCATCCTCGCCGTGAGCGGTCCCGTCGCGCAGTGGTTGGGCGACCTCGTCGGCGCCGGCGACGTCGCGGTCACCGTCTGGAACATCGCCAAATGGCCCGTGCTCGTCATCATCGTCATCGTCATCGTGGCACTGCTCTACTACGCGAGCCCCAACGTTCGGCAGCCGAAGTTCCGGTGGATCAGCACCGGTGCCTTGATCGCCATCGTGATCGCGGCCATCGCGACGGTCGGCTTCGGCATCTATGTCTCCAACTTCGGGAACTACAACGCCACCTACGGCGCGCTCGCCGGCGTGATCGTGTTCCTGTTCTGGCTCTGGATCATGAACATCGCGCTGCTGTTCGGTGCGGAGTTCGACGCCGAGCTCGAACGCGGCCGTCAGCTGCAGGCGGGCATCGTGGCGGAAGACCAGCTGCAGCTGCCGCCGCGCGACACCAAGGGCATCGAGAAGAAGGCCGAACAGGATGCGAAGGACGTGGCGCGCGGCCGTGCGCTTCGCGAATCGCGGGGCCGCACGAGCGACGACGGCTGAGTCGCTTCGCGCCGTTCGAGATGGCGCGGGGCCGTTATACGCGCCCCGCGCCATGGGACCCGGAATTCGATCCGTACTCCCTGAGAATCGCGGGCCGTCGAAAACCACTCCCGCCACCAAATTGCCGCGCTGCCGCATGAAACCGGCGATGTTCGCCCGTTCCGGGCCTGTGAGCGCACTGAGAGATCTGGACGTTTCCGGAGGCGAGTTCCAGAAAGCTCCCAGCGGCACCAACCACCGTCGAGAGCCCGAACGAGGTCACGCCCTGTGGCCGAATCGGTACGACGACGGAGGTTCGCCATGACAGATCCGACGATGGGAACGAGCGGTCACGGGCGACACGGTTCCGAGCCACCGCGCCCCGGTGACGTGCCGCGCGTTCCGGACGGGCCGAGGCCCGGACAGCCGGGACAGCCCGGACAGCCGGGACAGCCCGGCGGCGCTCTGCCGCCGCAGGCAGCCGCGCCCGCAGGCACCCCGCCACCGCCACCTGCACCCGGCACCGCCCCGCCGTACGGCGCGACGAATGGCCCGGGCATGCAGCCCCCCGCCGTTCACCCGGGCACGGCATATCCCCAGCAGAGCCCCTACAGCACCGCACAGCCGGGCGGAGGGGCCCAAGGAGGCGACGGCGCGCAGGGCACCGCCCAGACCGCCAAGGACGAGGGCAGACGCGTCGCCGGAGAAGCGCAGGAGTCGGCGAAACGCGTCGCCGGTGAGGTGAAGGACGAGGGCCGCAAGGTCGCCGGCGAGGCGAAGCGGCAGGCCCGCCAGGTGTACGAGCAGGCGCGCACCGAGGTTTCGCAGCAGGCGGCGACCCAACAGGGACGCCTGGCGGACGGTCTTGTCGAGATGGGTTCGGACTTCGATGAGATGTCGAACGCCACCGACAGCAGCGGCCTCGCCGCCACGCTCGTCTCCGAGGCCGCAGCACGGACCGGCGACTTCGGGCGCTGGCTGCAGAACCGCGAGCCCGATGACGTTCTGCAGGAGGTCAAGCGATTCGCCCGGCGCCGCCCGGTCACCTTCGTCGCCGTCGCGGCCGTCGCGGGAATCGTCGCCGGTCGCCTGACGCGCGGCCTCGTCGACGACGCCAAGGACGAAGGGACCACGCCGTGAGCGGCGGCCCCCACGGTTACGGGCCACCGGATGGGCCGCAGGGCCATCGAGCCGGTGGTGATCCCGACCCGACAGCCGGCTACGCGCCGTCGGAGCGAAAGGCCGCATCGACATCGCTCGGTGACCTGATGGGAGAGGTGTCGCGCGATCTATCGACGCTCATCCGGCAAGAGGTGGAACTCGCGAGGGCTGAGATCAAGCAGTCCGCCCGGCGCGCCGGGAAGGGTGCCGGGATGCTCGGCGGTGCCGGCTATGCGGGCTCCATGGCCGTGCTCTTCCTGTCGATCGCCCTCTGGTGGGGCCTCGGCCACCTCATCGGCAACGCGTGGTCGGCCGTCATCGTGGCCGTCATCTGGGGCATCGTCGCGCTCGTGCTGTTCCTTCTGGGCCGCAAGCAGCTGCAGGAGGTCGAAGGCGTGCCGCAGACCGCCGAAACCGTGAAAGAGATTCCCGACGCACTCAAGAGGAACGAGGCACAGTCATGACCGATTTCACACCCCGCGACCGGGGCGTCTACCAACCGGGACCCAACGTCCCCGAGCCCATCTACGACGACCTGAACAGGCCGGTCGGACCGGGGGCCGGAGTCCGCCGCGACGACACGGGCGCGAACGTCGACCCGGACGACCCGGACGCGATCCGTGCCCGCATCGAGGCGACCCGGAGCGAGCTGAGCGCCGATGTCGACGCACTCGGCGACAAGGTCGATCCCGCCAAAGTGGCCCAGCGCCAGGGCGACCGGGTGAAAAGCCGACTGACTGGCATGAAGGATCGCATCATGGGCGCCGCCGATGATGCGCGCGGTTCCGCCGGTGACGCGGGTGACGCGGCCTCAGACGCCGCGCATCGGGTGAAGGAGAAGGCGGAGGGCAACCCGTTCGCGGTCGGAATGATCGCGTTCGGTGCTGGCCTGCTCCTCTCCTCGCTGTTCCCCGCGAGCCGCAAGGAGACCGAGCTGGCGGCCGATGCCCGTGAGAAGGCGCAGCCGCTGATCGAGGGGGCAAAAGACGTCGCGCAGGAGAGCGCCGAGCACCTCAAGGAGCCCGCGCAGGACGCGGCGAACGCCGTTCGAGAGCAGGCCACCTCGTCGGCCGAGTCGCTCAGGACCGACGCCACCTCGGAGGCGCAGAACGTTCGCGGCGAAGCCGAGCAGGCGCGCCAGAACGTGCAGGACGAACACCAGCGGGGGAACTAGCTTCTCCCCGAAGCACCGCGGGCCCCGCAACGGGACCGCGGTGCTTCGTCGTGTCCGGGCGACGCCGGGCCGTGGTCACCTCAGCGGCCTGAGCGTCGGACACGGAAACTTGCGACGTACTGCAAAAAGCCTGGAGCGTGGCCGTGGATTCGTCCCGCTCGCACAGAGCTCTTCCGTGACCGCGTGACATGCTGCATCGCATGACCCGCTCCGCTGAAAACTCGGATGCACCCGTCCCCACGCTCTCACCGCTCGACCGCGCACGCGCGGCCGCAGGAGTCCTCCTCCCCTCCGTCATCAAAGGGGCCATCATCCGGCGCCCCGCTGGCGTGAGCCTCGTCGCCCGCCTCGGCGCCGACACGCTGAGCGTCAAAGAGCTCCAGCGGCTGAGTCGCCGCCACGGCACCGGCCCCGTGCAGTTCTCCATGTTCGGTCGGCGCCTCGCCTTCGTGCTCGAGCCTGCCGACGCGAAACGGGTGCTCGACGAAACGCCGTCCCCCTTCTCACCCGCGACGCTCGAGAAGCGCGCCGCGCTCGGCCACTTCCAGCCCGCGAATTCGCTCATCTCGACGCCCGAGGAGCGCGCCGCGCGCCGTCCATTCAATGACCGCGTGCTCGAGTCGACGAGCCAGACGCACAGTCACGCGTCCGCGATGGCCACGGCCGTTGAGGAGGAGATCGACGCCCTGCTCGGCCACGTCGACTTCGTGGGCGAACTCGACTGGGATGCGTTCAGCACGGCGTGGTGGCGCATGGTGCGTCGGATCGTGCTCGGCGACGCGGCTCGTGATGACGAGCAGATCACCGACGACCTACGGCGGCTGCGGGAGCGCGGCAACTGGGCGTACCTGGCGCCCGTGCGCGCCCGCCTGCGCGGTCGGTTCCTGCGGCGCGTCCAGCACTACATCGATCGCGCAGAACCGGGCAGCCTCGCCGAGGTCGTCGCGCGCACGCCCGCGAGTCCCGGTACGGAGCCCGCGCAGCAGGTCCCGCAGTGGCTCTTCGCGTTCGACGCGGCGGCATGGGCGACCTTCCGCGCCCTGCTGCTGCTGACCGAGCACCGCGGTGCCGTCGACCGGGCGCGCGACGAGGCGACGGATGCCCCTTCGCTGCCGTTCGTTCGCGCGACCGTGCTCGAGTCGCTGCGCCTGTGGCCGACGACGCCGCTGGTGCTGCGCGAGGCGACGGAGCCCACCGTGTGGTCGAACGGCGCCCTCGACGCCAAGACCTCCGTCGTCATCTTCGCACCGTACTTTCACCGGGATGACCGGCGGGCCGATTGGGCGCACGTCTTCTCGCCCGAGCTCTGGCTCGATGCCCGCGATCGTGACTCGGGAGGCGATGAGACCGGGCAGCCCGACGGCACGGAGCACCTGGGCGAGTCGCTCGCGCTCGTGCCCTTCAGCGGCGGGACCGGCGTGTGCCCCGGGCGCAATGTCGTGCTCCTGACCGCGAGCCTGGTGCTCTCGCGGCTCGTTGCCGGCCATGACTTCTCGTCCGTGCATCCGCTACGTACCACGCATCTCCCGGGCTCCCTGAGTCCGTTCACGACCCGCTTCACCGCGCGGCGGTCCGAGCGCACCCGAGCAGTGCCCGAGACATCGACCACAGGCCCGGGCGGCAGCCCGGGTACCCGCTGACCGAAGGAGGATCTCGATGCGCATCGTCATCGTTGGGGCAACTGGAAACGCCGGCACGTCCGTGCTGCGCGCGCTGCATGACAGCACCGACGTCACGCACGTGCTCGGCATCGCTCGCCGTATGCCGGACAGGAGTGCCGAACCGTACCGCCACGCCGAGTGGCGATCGATCGACATCGCCGCAGCGAGCGAGGCCGATAACGCCGAGGCGGACCTCGCCGACGCGTTCCGCGACGCGGACGCCGTCATCCATCTCGCGTGGCTCATCCAGCCCAACACCGAGCGCGACCTGTTGCGTCGCGTCAACGTCGAGGGCACGCGTCGGGTGGCGCGCGCGGTCGCGGCCGCGGGTGTCGGACACCTCGTCGTCGCGTCGTCCGTCGGTGCCTACGCCCCCGACCGGGCCCGCACGCTGCGCGACGAGACCTGGGCGAGGGGCGGCATCGGCACCTCGCACTACAGCGTCGACAAGGTTGCGCAAGAGCGCGTGCTCGATGAGATCGAGGAGCAGTTCCCCGAGCTGATCGTCACACGGTTGCGCCCCGCCCTCATCTTTCAGGCGGACGCGGCGTCCGAGATCCAGCGGTACTTCACCAACTCGTTCCTTCCGATGCAGCTGCTGAAGGTCGGGCGCCCCCCGGTCCTCCCCCTCCCCGCAGGCCTTCGCGGCGTGCAGGCCGTGCACGGCGAGGACATCGGGCGTGCCTACGCCGCCGCCGTCGTCGCGCGCAAGCACGGTGCCTTCAACATCTGCGCCGACGACGTGCTCACCCCGCGTCAACTCGCCTCGATCATCGATCACGGACGCGTGCTGCGCATCCCCGACCCCATCGTCCGTGCCAGCATTGCTGCGGCTCACCGGGCGCGGGCGATAGCCGCTGATCCCGGCTGGCTCGACATGGCGCTGCAGGTGCCGATGATGACGAACGCCAAGGCCAAACGAGAGCTCGGTTGGGAGCCGCGGCACAGCGCGGCCCACGCACTCGAGAGCCTGCTCGACGGCCTGATCGCCGGCCACGGCACCGACTCGGTGCCCATGCGGCCCCGCGACCTCAAGCGGGCGCACGTCCCGGCGACGACACGAGCCGCCGTGTCCTCGCCGAACTTGGACAACACCGATGACGGCCACAAGGAGCAGCCCTGGAAAGAGGCCGACGATCGCCCCGCAGACGGGCTGCCCGAGGGCATCGACCGCGAGCTGTTCGGCCTCTACCTCTCCGATCACCTCACGGGCGCGACGGCGGGCGCCGCCCGCCTGGAACGCATGGCCGCCGCCTACATCGACACCCCCGTCTATGCCCAGCTCTCGGAGGTCGCCAACCAGGTCCGGCTCGAGCGCGAGTTCCTGCGGCGCGTCATCGACAGCCTCGGTGTGCGTCCGCGGCGCCATCGCCAGGCGACGGCATGGGTGGGTGAGCGCGTCGCGCGGCTCAAGGCCAACGGCAGAATCACGCGGCGCTCCCCGATGAGCCTCGTGCTCGAGGCCGAGATCATGCGAAGCGCCGTCGTCGGCAAGCTCGGCGGCTGGCAGGTCCTCCGCGATCACGCCGAGCTGCTCGAGCTCGATCCGGGTGTGTTCGACGACCTCGCCAACAGCGTCTCGCGCCAGGTCGAAACGCTCGATCACGTGCACGCCTATGCCCGGCAACGAGCATTCCGTACCGACCGCGAGACCTTTCGCCCCGCCGAGGCCCCCGGGCAGGACGCCCCGAGCGCGGAACAGACGCCGACCCCCTCGAGCGGCGACGACGACAATCACTGACGAAAGGAGTCGACATGAAAGCGCTGACCTGGCAGGGCAAGCGAGACGTTCGGGTCGAGACGGTGCCGGACCCCGTGCTCGAACGCCCCAACGACGCGATCATCGAGGTGAGCTCGACCGCCATCTGCGGCTCCGACCTGCACCTGTACGAGGTGCTCGCCCCGTTCATGGACGCGGGTGATGTCATCGGCCACGAGCCCATGGGGACCATCGTCGAGGCAGGGCCCGAAACAGGGCTCACGGCCGGTGACCGCGTCGTCGTGCCGTTCACGATCTCGTGCGGGCGTTGCTGGATGTGCGACCGCGGACTGTTCACGCAGTGCGAGACGACGCAGGTGACCAAGTACGGCTCCGGTGCGGCCCTCTTCGGCTACTCGCGTCTGTACGGCTCGGTGCCCGGTGGGCAGGCCGAGTATCTCCGCGTACCGCATGCCGATTTCGGGCCGATCAAGGTCGGCGACGAGCTGCCGGATCACCGGTACCTGTTCCTCAGCGACGTCCTGCCGACCGCATGGCAGGCCGTGCAGTACGCCGAGGTCAGTGCGGGCGACTCGCTCGCCGTCTTCGGTCTCGGCCCCATCGGTCAATTCGCTGCACGCATCGGGGTGCACCTCGGGGCGACGGTCTACGCCATCGATCCCGTACCGGAGCGCCGCGAGATGGCGGCCCGTCACGGGGTCACGGTGTTCGACGTGAGCGACGAGAGCCAGGCCGCGATCCGTGACGCCACCGGAGGGCGGGGGCCGGATGCCGTGGTCGACGCGGTCGGCATGGAGGCCCATGGCTCGCCCGTCGCGAAGATGGCGCACCAGATGGCGAGCATGCTGCCCGACGCGGTCGGCCGCAAGCTCTTCGAAACCGGCGGCGTCGACCGGCTCGCGGCGCTGCACTCGGCGATCGACTTGGTTCGCCGCGGGGGGGCGCTCTCGCTGAGCGGCGTGTACGGGGGGCAGGCGAGCCCCATGCCGATGCTGACGCTCTTCGACAAGCAACCGCGCATCCGCCTCGGCCAGTGCAATGTGAAGCAGTGGATCGATGATCTGCTCCCCCTCGTGGAAGACGCGAGCGACCCGCTTGGGATCGACGACTTCGTCACGCATCGGCTGCCGCTCGACGCCGCGCCCGAGGCCTACAAGATGTTCCAGGAGAAGACGGACGGCTGCATCAAAGTCGTGCTCGACCCGCGCGCGACGTCGGCGACCGCCGACGAGGCGTCGCAGGCCGACGCCGAGCTCGCGGTCGACGCCAACGCGCGGCCACCTCAGACAGAGTGACCCCTCGGCCGGCGCGAGCGCTCGACCGACCCGATCGGCGCCACGCGACTGATCGGTGCATCCACCGCCAACCACCGAATCCGATTCGACGCGCACTCGACCAACGCGAACACGACAGGAGAAGACGATGACCGAGCACAACGACCAGCTGACGTTCCAGAATCCGGTGACCCGCTTTCCTTCGATCTCGCCACCCGAGCAGCACCAGCCCGAACCGGGGCTCGACCGCGATCTCGAGCCCAAAACCGATCGCGGTGAACACTCGTACCGGGGCACCGGTCGGCTCGAAGGCCGCAAGGCCCTCATCACGGGCGCCGATTCCGGGATCGGCGCGGCGGTCGCGATCGCGTTCGCGCGCGAGGGGGCCGATGTGGCGCTCTCGTATCTGCCCGTCGAAGAGGACGACGCGCAAGAGGTCAAGCGTGTGATCGAGGCATCCGGGCGACGGGCGGTCCTGCTTCCAGGAGATCTCTCCGAGCCCGACTTCTGCACCGTCGTCGTCGAACGCGCCGTCGAGGCCCTCGGCGGGCTCGATGCACTCGTCAACAATGCGGGCCGGCAGATCGCGGTCACTGACTTTGCCGATCTCACCGACGAGCAGTGGACGTCGACGTTCGAGACCAACATCCACGCGATCTCCCGCGTCACGAGGGCCGCACTCAAGCACCTGCCCGCGGGGGCCACGATCGTCAACTCGGCCTCGGTCGTGGCGTACATGCCGCCGCCGACGCTGCTCGACTACGCGGCCACCAAGGCAGCGATCAACAACTTCACGAAGGGCCTCGGGCAGCAGCTCGCGCCGAAGGGAATCCGTGTCAACGCCGTCGCGCCGGGACCGATCTGGACGCCCCTGCAGGTGTCAGATGGCCAGCCGAAGGAGGAGCTGCCCGAGTTCGGCAAGAGCACGCCTCTCGGCCGTGCCGGCCAACCCACCGAGCTCGCGCCGGCCTACGTGTTCCTCACCTCGCCGGAGTCGAGCTACGTGATCGGCGAGACGCTCAATGTGAACGGTGGCATGCCGACGCCGTAGCCACGCCCCTGCCGGTTGAGAAAAAGCACCGACCGAAAGGGATCGACAGGAAAGAAGAGGAGACGCCATGGCCACCGCGGACACGAAAACGGTCGCCGACCTCATGGTCGAGCGCCTCCACGACTGGGGTGTCGACCGCGTGTACGGGTACCCGGGCGACGGCAACAACCCGTTTCTCCTGGCCCTTCGGCGCAGCCAGGCCGCGCCGGCGTTCATCCAGGCGAAGCACGAGGAGGCGGCGGCCTTCATGGCTGTCGCCGAGGCGAAATACGGCCGCCAGGTCGGAGTCGTCACGTCGACCCAGGGGCCCGGCGCCGTGCATCTGCTCAACGGGCTCTACGACGCCAAGCTCGACAGCGCAGCGGTCGTCGCACTCGTCGCCCAGCAGCACACGAGCGTGCTCGGCTCGGACTACCAGCAAGAGATCGACCTGCAAACCCTCTTCCACGACGTCGCGTCGCCGTACATCCAGACCGTCGCGTCGCCCGACGCAGTGCCGATGGTGCTTGACCGCGCGTTCCGCTCGGCCCTCACGTACCTGCAGCCGGCCGTCGTGATCGTGCCGCATGATCTGCAGCAGGCGCAGGCACCCGAGATCGGCCAGGAGCACGGGCAGATCGTGACGGCACCGGGCTGGTCGAGAGGTCGCACGCTTCCGCGCGAGCGCGACATCGAGGCCGCCAGCGAGATCATCGAGGCGGGCGACCGCGTCGCGATTCTCGCGGGCCGTGGAATGCGCGATGCGCAGCGCGAACTCATCGAGCTCGCCGAGCACCTCGGAGCCGGTGTCACGATGAGCCTGCTGGGCAAGCCGTACGTCGACGAATCGCATTCGCTCGTCGCCGGCACCATGGGGCATCTCGGCACGACCGCTGCGGCGCGCGTGCTGCAAGACTGCGACACGCTCATCATCGTCGGCTCGAACGACCCGTGGACCGAGTTCTACCCCGCCCCGGGACAAGCGCGCGCCGTCCAGATCGATATCGACCCGTCGATGCTCGGCAATCGCTACCCCATCGAGGTGGGCATCGTCAGCGACGCAGCGGCTGCGCTCGAGGCGCTTCGCGGGCGACTGCATGCACGGCCCGGTTCGCAGTGGCGTCGGGACGTCGAGACGCACGTGGCCAATTGGCACGAGATCTCGCGCTTGCGCGCGGCCGTTGAGGCCTCGCCGCTGAATCCGGAGCTCGTCGTGCGCGAGCTCGCCGACCGCATTCCCCCGGATGCGCAGCTGGCGATCGATGTCGGAAGCTGCGTGTATCACTACGCGCGGCAGGTGCGCATGGCGACGACCGTCGAGGCGCACCTGTCCAGCACCCTCGCGAGCATGGGGTGCGGCGTTCCGTACGGGATCGGCGCGAAAGAGGTCGCGCCGGACCGGCCCGTCGTCGTGCTCGCCGGCGACGGGGCGATGCAGATGCTCGGGAACAACGAGCTGGTCACTGTGGCCTCGAGGTGGCCGTCGTGGCCCGACCCGCGTTTCGTGGTGGTCGTGCTGCACAACCGTGACCTCGCCGAGGTGAGTTGGGAGCAACGCGAGTTCGAGGCGCAGCCCCGCTTTGAGGTGTCGCAACAACTCCCGGCGTTCGACTTCGCGGGGTACGCCGAGCTGCTCGGCTTGCGCGGGATTCGCATCGACGACCCCTCGCGCATTCCGTCGGCGCTCGACGAGGCGTTCGCGTCCGACCGGCCGGTCGTCGTCGAGGCCATCACCGACCGTGACGTCCCGCTCCTGCCGCCGTTCCCGCACGTGGACGAGAAGCTCGATGCGATCCGGGGCGCGCTCGGTGAAGAGGGCGCCGCGGGCGCGCGCGCCCGCGACCTGCTCGACACGTACGTGCGCATCGAGATGGAGCACCGGTAAGGGCCGGCCCGGGCGGCTCCGGTCTTGCGGACCTGTCGCTCGATCCCTGGGGCGTGTCTCCCTCAGCCATATATGGGTTTCGGTCGTTATCCGGCCCCCGAAACGACCGAAACCCATACAACGTTGGCCAGAGCGGGCGCGCCGTTCGCACCTTCGAGACGACGGAATCGAAAGCGTCGTTCGGAGGGCATCAGGCCTCGGGCACCTCGAGAGTCGGCGGGGTGCTGTCGGCGAGCGCGTTGTCGGCGGCGGAGCGCACGAGGCTCGAGAGCACGAACCCCGGCTGGTCGACGCCGATCTCGGTCAAGAGCGAAACCGCCTGCTGGACGATCGAGTTCGTGAACTCGGTGGCCGTCGCGATGGCCTCGGCGTAGGTCGCCCGGTGCTCTTCAGCGATGACGACCGGCTCGGCTCCGAGCTCGACCACGAGTGCCTGTGCGATGGGCAGGACTGGGCGGGGCGCGGTGACGGCGCACCACGCCTCGCGCAGGCGCGCGAGATCGAGCGACGTACCCGTCACGGCGATGGCCGGGTGCACCGCAAGCGGAATGACGCCCGCGTCGAGGGCGGGCCCGAGCGGCGCCGTGCCGAACTGCGGCGCCGTGTGCAGCACGAGCTGACCCTGCACCCAAGACCGCTCTGCCGTCACGCGTTCGAGGAGGGGCCCGAGCTCAGTCGCCGGGTTGTCAACGTCGACGATCACGAGCTCGCTGCGCTCGATCACCGTCGCGCGGTCGAGCACGGGCGCGCCGCGGATGAGCGCGGTCACGCGGTCGCGGTCACGGTCGGTCTCGGCTTCGAGCCCCACGATGGCGTGGCCCGCTCCCGCGAGACCTGCCGCGAGAACCGGGCCCAGCCTGCCGCCGCCGATCACGCCGACGCCGAGGCGGCCGTCACGGGTCATTCGCGCGGCCCTTCGTGTGGATTTCGCGGGTGCGGCGGGTATTGCCAGTCACCGTTCTCGCGTTGCGGAGGGAGGGGCTGCTGCGGCTGGGGCTGCTGCGGGTAGCCCTGCGGCTGCTGGGGCTGCTGCGGGTAACCCTGCTGGGGCTGGGGCGGCAGATAGCCCTGCGGCTGCTGGGCCTGCTGCGGGTAACCCTGCGGCGGCTGTGCCTGCGGCACCGGCCCGCCGTCGCTCGCCTCGAAGTCCGCGAGGGCCTGCAACACCGCCACGTCGTGGCGCGCCGGCTCATCACCGCGCGCGCGAGCTTGCTCCGCCCGGATGCGGGCCGTTGCGACGGCCGCGTGAGCCGACGCCTCCCGCCATCGGTGCGACGAGTCCTTCCGCGCCGCGGACACCGCTGTGACCCGGAGACGATCGAACAGCGCGACGGCGTCTCGCGCATCCATCGTCGGCAGCATCGTGTTCACGACGCCCGCCACGGTTTGGGCCTGCACATTGGCGAGCCCGAACAGGCGCAGCACCGGCCCCTGAATCGCTGCGATCGACTGCATGCGCTCGCCGGGCGTGATCGTGAGTTTGCGGCCGATCCGCCCGCGGCGGATGTAGAAGGTCTCGTGGTCGAGCACGTAGCCGATGCGCCGGAACGAGATCGGATGCAGCCAGCGGCTCCGCGGTGGCCCGGGGACGAACTCATCGCCGGGCATGCCGGTCAGGCCCTGCTCGATGACCTGCGCCCGCCGGGGGCCGGACTGCAGCGGCGAGATGAGGTCGAGCACACGGCGCACATCGTCGATCGTGCCGACGGGAAGCAGCACGGCTTTCTTCTGCGCGTTCGTGCTGCCGCTGCTCGCGTCGACGGCCTGACCGGCGCGGGTGATGCGGATCTCCCACCACCCGAAGGGCCGCCACGTCATCGGCTGCCGCACTTCGATGGCGTGGATGCGCCCGGGCGGCACCGTCTCGCTCGTGGTGGACGGGAACCCCTTCGCAACCCGCACACCGTCGGTCGTGCCGACGATCGAATAGTTGAAGTTCGACATCAGCCGGCCCGCCATGACGGCGAATGCCACGGCCACGAACGGGACGACGATGGTCACGAGCGTGATGCCCACCGCCACTCCCACCTCGAGCGTTCCCTCCGGATTGACGATCGCGATGATCAGCATGATGGCCAGCATCACCGCCCCGACGATCCCGAAGCCGATCGCGACGATCGCGAGGTCGATCGCGGCAGCCCCGAAGAGTCGCCCCACCGGGATCTTGACGATCGACTGCGGCGCCGCATCGCGGGTCTCGCGTTGGAAGTCAGTGATCTCATCGACCCGCGCACGGATGAGGGCGGCGAGCCGCCCCTCGCCGGAGTCGCCTCCGACCGCTCCCGTGCCTGGGCGCTGGCCAGGGGCCGCCCCCTCGCCTGCGTCAGACGCGCCGCCCCAGTCTTGCCCGGGAACAGTGGCACCGGGCCACGGCGAGCCCGCCGCGCCGGTGCCCGCGGGGTCGCCGGGTGATGAGGGGGCCCCGGCGGACGACGGTTGCGGAACCGACCGGCGCTTCGCGCCGGACGCGCGCCGCAGGATCGCCTCGCGCAGCGGCTCGGCATGGGCCGAGCGCACGAACTTCAGGCTGATGTTGCCATCGGAGCTCGCGGTGTCGATGACGACCGCCGCGGCGCCGAAGATGCGGGCGTAGAAGGGTCGGTTGATGTCGATGCTCTGCACGCGATCGAGGCGGGCCTGACGGTGCTTCTTGGTGATGATGCCCTCGCGCGCCTCGAACAGCTCGTCGGTAATCCGATAGCGGTGCGCGCGCCACGACAGGTACGAGAGGCCGATGATGACGAGCCCGATGACGATCGTGCCGACCAGCACGAGCATGAGCCGACCAGGCTCGTTCAGGAAGGTCGAGGTCGGGTCTTCGTACGTGTACTCGTCGGGCAGCACCAGACTGACGATGCGGTTCCACTGCTGCGAGATGAGCCAGCCGAAGACGGCGATGACGAACCAGCCGCCACGCAGGATCGGGGTGAGCGGATGCAGGCGATGCCAGCGCCGGGCCTCCTCATCGGAGGTGTCGGGGGTGATCGGCGCCTTGGAGAACTCGGTGGTATCGGCGGCCCCGCCGGGCGCGTCGCCGCGCGGCGCCCCGTCGTCGTGCATCGGCCCCGTCACAGACCCGCCCGCCGCGTCTCGGCGACGGCGATGAGGTGGTCTCGCAGGCGCTCGGCCTCATCGGCCGGCAGGCCGGGAATCTGCACGCCCGTGACCGCCGCGGCCGTGACCATCTTGAGGCTGGCGAGCCCGAGGGCGCGCGCGATGGGACCGCGCTGCACATCGACGAGCTGCATGCGGCCGTAGGGCACGGCGACGAGCCGTGAGAAGAGCAGGCCCTTGCGGAACAGCAGGTCGTCGTCGCGGAGCTGATAGCCGATCGCCTTCGCTCGGCGCGCGGCGAAGATCCCCGAGACGACGAACCCGACCGAGAGGGCCGCCGGCCAGACCCAGGCGATGACAGGCGCTTCGATGAACACGGCGAGGAACACCGCAACCGCCGCGAAGATGACCGTGAAGATGAGGTCGCCCAACAGCTCGAGGATCACGTACTTCGGTGACACGCGCCGCCACTCGGCGCCCGGATGATCGAACGCTGGCATGAGATCCCCTCGATTAACGTGCACGTCGCGACTACGGTACCCGCTGCCGTCGACACGGGAGGGGATGCAGCTAGCCGCCGAGCGCCGGTCGCGGCGGGGCGGTCGCTCGCGCGTTCGCGCCGTCCTCCGGCGGCAGCGCGCACCACGACTCGGCGAGCAGGCCCGCCACGAGCAGCACGGCGGCCCCGACGAGCCCCGCGATCGCGAGGGGCAGCAGCGATTCCGCGATCACGGGGCGCGTGACGACGTACACCGTGGCGGCCACCATGGCCCCGCCGATGACGGAGGCGGCCATGCTCGACGCCTTCGCGAACGCGAGCACGCGCACTGCCAGCACCGGGTCGACCCGCTTCGGCGGCGTCGCATCGCGCCGGCGGTCGGCAGTGCTCTCGGAATCGTCGCCCGCCGCATCCGGGTCGGCGTCCGGCCGTCGGCTCCGAGCATCCCGAATCGCGTCGCGCTGCCGCCGCAACGCGCGCGTATACGTGCGGATCGGCCATGCGAGCGCGAGCAGCGCGAGTGCCACGATCACGAGCGTGACCGGCAGCGTGACGGGCGGCACGAGCATGGGGAAGCCCGTCGACACGAGCCAAACCTCCACGATCCACGCGAGCACCCCGGCGACGATGGCTAACAGGATGAGCGTGAGCGGCCGCGTACGCTGCGTCACCGCGCCCGCCCCGTCACGATGCGCCGCCGGACGGCGCGTCGCCGGCCGACGCTCCCTCGTCCGGCGTGTCAACTTGCCCGCGATCGTGGTCGGCACCGAACGAAGTCGCGGCGCCGGGATTCCCCGAGCGCCAGCCGGTCGAGCCCTCCGAGCCGGGTTCGTCGCTCGTGATGCGAGACCCGATGCCGGAGCCGAAGCCGAGACCGTCGCCGCCGCGGATCGGCCGTGGCGCCTCGGCCATCGACGAGGGGCCGACGATCGGCAGCCGTCGATCGGTCGACACTCCTCGCGGCGATCGACCCTCGAGCCCCGCCTCCGCGAACAGCTCGACCCGATCGGTCGCCATGCTGAGCAGGCTCTCGATGGGGCCATGGCCCGTCAGGTGCGCCGCCGGGTCAATTTCGTACCAGGGTGCGAGCACGAACGCGCGCTGCCAGGCGCGCGGGTGCGGCAGTTCGAGCTGGTCGGACGACATCTGCACGCCGTCGACGTCGATGATGTCGAGATCGAGCGTGCGACTGCCCCAGCGCTCGTTCCGCTGTCGACCGAAGCGCTCCTCGATGCCCTGCAGCTCGGCCAGGAGGCGGACCGGGCTCATCGCGGTGACCACGATGACGACCGCGTTGAGAAAGCGCGGCGCCGACTCGTCGACACCCTCGAGCGTCATCGCCGGCGTCTCGTAGAGGCTCGAGGCGGCGACGAGCTGCAGGCCCTTGAGCGCGTCGATCGCGCCGATCGCGCGGCGCAGCGTCTCGACCCGGTCACCCATGTTGCCGCCGAGCGCGATCACCGTTCGCCGGAGCTGCTCCGACCCGATGTCGCGGGTTTCCGGAGCATCGGGGTTCATGCGCTCATCTCCTCATCATCGGTGCGGAACCGCAGCACCGATACCGTCACATCGTCGAACCGCAGGTCGACCGGCGCCTGCGGCTTGTGCACCGTGATGCGCGCCGCCTGCGGCCCGGGGAACCCGAGGACAACGGCTGCCAGCCGTTCAGCGAGCGTCTCGAGCAGGTCGACCGGCTCGCCCGCGACCACGTCGTACAGGGCATGCATCAGCTCCCCGTAGTGCACCGTGTCGCCGATAGCGTCACTCGAGGCCGCCGTGCGCGTATCGACCCAGACCTCGGCATCCACGAAGAAGTCCTGCCCGTCGCGCCGCTCGTGGTCGAGCACGCCGTGGTGGCCGCGCGCGTGCATGCGTTCGATGCGGATCACATCGAGCTCGGGCAGCGGCAGGCCCGTGCCGGGGGCTGCGTTGCTCACTCGTCGACTCCGTTCGTCCAGGCGTCGACCACGCCGAGGGCGATGTCGTTCGCCGCGACGTTGTGCACGCGCAGGCCCCACACCCCGGCTCGTGCGCAGAGGGCCGAGATGATCGCGGTCGGCAGATCCCGGTCGGCGACCGGCGCGTCGTCGGCGAGCAGCGAGCCGGTGAAGCGCTTGCGCGAGGCGCCGATCAGCAGCGGATGCCCGAGGCCGGTGAAACGGTCGAGGTTGCGGAGCACCGCCCAGTTGTCGCCGGCGCCCTTGGCGAAGCCGAGGCCGGGGTCGAGAATGATCTGCTCGGGGGCGAGCCCGGCCTCCACGGCGCGGTCGCGCGCCCCGGCGAGCTCGTCGAGGATCTCGGTCGCCGGGTCGGCGTAGTCGGCGCGGCTGTTCATCGTGATCGAGTGGCCACGCCAGTGGCTGAGCACGAAGGTCGCGCCCGTCTCCGCGAGCAGCGGGAGCATGCCGTCGTCCGCCTGGCCACCCGAGACGTCGTTAACGATCGCGGCGCCGTCCGTAATGCGCAGGGCGTCGCGTGCCGTCTGCGCGTACATGGTGTCGATGCTGACGGGGATACCCGCGTCGGCGAGACGTTCGATCGCGGGGAGTACGCGACCGGCCTCCTCGGGCTGCCGAACGCGTTCCGCCCCGGGACGGGTCGACTCGCCGCCGACGTCGACCATGGCGGCGCCCTCGGCGACGAGCCGCTGCGCCTTGGAGACGGCCGCGTCGGTGCGCGCCTCCGCGGTCGCGCGCTCGACGTCGCCGCCGTCGCTGAACGAGTCGGGCGTGATGTTGAGGATGCCGACGAGGACGGGCCGGCGCCCGGCACGAGGCGATGCCTCGACGCCGCGGCCCGCGCTCGGGGACGGGGGTTTGCTCGGGGACTTGTACGTCATCGTGCCGTCAACCGTACCGGTCGCGACGGGCGATGGCCCCCGCGGGAAGCATCCTGCGAGGGCCATCGTGTCGTGTGCGCTACGCGCGTCGACGATGCAGGAGGAGTGCCCCTCCGCCGATCGTCGCCAGGACCAGCGTGATGACGAGCGCCATCAGCGTGAGCTGAGCATCGTCGCCCGTCTGGGCGAGATCGTCATCGGCCGCCGGGGGCGCCACCGTGGGTGCCGGCGTCACGGGTACCGGGGGCGTGTCGATGCGCACGGTGTCGACGTCCTCCACGCCCGGGCCGATGGGCGGAACACCCGTGGCCGTGGCCGTGTTGGTCACGGCGCCCGCGGTGAGGTCGGCCGCGGTCAGCGTGTAGCTGGCCGTCGCCGTCACCGACTCGCCCGGAGCGAGCACGCCCGCCTCGCCCGGCCACTGGCCGAACTCAAGGGCCGAGAGGCCAGCGAGCTCATCCGTGATCGAGACGCCGGTGAGGGTGACGTCGCCCGTGTTCGTCACGACGAACTGGTACGCAATGACGTCGCCGTCGAGCTGACCCGTCTTGTCGAGCTGGATGCCCGGGGCCTGCGGCACCGGCTGCTGGAAGTCGTCGTCGTCGCTCACCTCGGGGCCCGACGGAGGCGTGCCCGTTGCGGTGGCGGTGTTGACGACCGAGCCCGCGTCGCGATCAGCCTGCGTCAGCGCGTACGAGGCCGTCGCCGTCACCGACTCACCCGGCGCGAGCACGCCGGCCTCGCCCGGCCACTGGCCGAAGACGATGTCGGAGAGTCCATCGAGCTCGTCGCTCACCAACACGTCGGAGAGCGTCACGTCGCCCGTGTTCGTCACGGCGAAGGTGTACTCGACGGTGTCGACGTTCAGCACGCCGCTCTTGACGAGGTGGATGGCGGGCGACGGCACGAGCGGCTGCTCGAAGCTGTCCTCGTCGCTCACCTCCGGCCCCGACGGCGGGGTGCCCGTCGCGGTGGCGGTGTTGACGACCGAACCCGCGTCGCGGTCGGCCTGTGGGACCGCGTACGACGCGGTTGCCATCACCGACTGGCCAGGCGCGAGCACGCCCTCGGCGGCCGGCCACGAGCCGAACGCGATTTCCGAGAGACCTGCGAGCTCATCGCTCACCGACACGTTCGAGAGCGTCACGTTGCCCGTGTTCGTCACGAGGAACTCGTAGGCGATGCTCGAGCCGTCGAACGTGCCGGACTTTGCCAGATCGATGCCAGGGGCGGCCAGCAGCGGCTGCTCGAAGTCATCCTCATCGGTCACGTTGGGCCCCGACGGCGGCGTGCCCGTCGCCGTGGCGGTGTTCACGACACCGCCGGCGTCACGGTCAGCCTGCGTCAGCGTGTAGTCCGCGGTCGCCGTCACCGACTGACCGGGGGCGAGCACACCCGCCTCACCGGGCCACTCACCGAAAACGATCTCCGACAGCCCCGCGAGCTCATCGCTCAGCGAGACGCCGTTGAGCGTCACGTCGCCCGTGTTGGTGACGGTGAACTCGTAACCGATCACGTCGCCGTCGAGCTGGCCCGACTTCGCGAGCTCGATGCCAGGCGCCTGCGGCACCGGCTGCTCGAAGTCGTCGTCGTCGGTCACGTTGGGGCCCGACGGCGGCGTGCCCGTCGCGGTCGCCGTGTTCACGACCGAACCCGCGTCGTGGTCGGCCTGCGTCAGCGTGTAGTCCGCGGTCGCCGTCACCGACTGACCGGGGGCGAGCACACCCGCCTCACCAGGCCACTCACCGAACACGATCTCCGACAGACCCACGAGCTCATCGCTCAGCGAGACGCCCGAGAGCGTCACCTCGCCGGTATTCGTCACCGTGAAGGTGTAGGCGATCGCATCGCCGTCGAGCTGACCGATCTTGACGAGATCGATGCCGGGGGCCGAATCGAGCGGCTGCTCGAAGTCGTCGTCATCGGACACGTTGGGGCCCGACGGCGGCGTGCCCGTCGCCGTTGCCGTGTTCACGACCGAACCCGCGTCGTGGTCGGCCTGCGTCAGCGTGTAGTCCGCGGTCGCCGTCACCGACTGACCGGGGGCGAGCACACCCGCCTCACCGGGCCACTCACCGAAAACGATCTCCGACAGACCCGCGAGCTCATCGCTCAGCGAGACGCCGTTGAGCGTCACGTTGCCGGTGTTCATCACGAGGAACTGGTAGCCGATGGTGTCGTCCGTCAAGACGCCGGTCTTCTCGAGATCGATGCCAGGGGCGGCCAGCAGCGGCTGCTCGAAGTCGTCCTCATCGGACACGTCGGGGCCCGACGGCGGCGTGCCCGTCGCGGTCGCCGTGTTCACGACCGAACCCGCGTCGTGGTCGGCCTGCGTCAGCGTGTAGTCCGCGGTCGCCGTCACCGACTGACCGGGGGCGAGCACACCCGCCTCACCAGGCCACTCACCGAACACGATCTCCGACAGACCCACGAGCTCATCCGTGATCGAGACGCCAGAGAGTGCCACATCGCCCGTATTCGTCACCGTGAAGGTGTAGGCGATCGCATCGCCGTCGAGCTGACCCGTCTTCACGAGGTCGATGCCGGGCAGAAGCTCGGGGAGCACGACGTTCGCAGCCGACTCATCGGTCACGGGTTCGCCCGCGGGCGGCGTGCCCGAGGTACTCGCGAGGTTGTCGACCTGGCCCGCGGCGATGTCGTCGGCGGTAAGCGCGTACTGTGCCGTCGCGGTGACCGACTCGCCGGGGGCGAGCACGCCCGCCTCCACCGGCCAGGGGCCGAACACGATATCGGAGAGCCCGGCCTTCGAGTCGCTGAGGGTCACGTCAGTGAGCGTGACGCTGCCCGTGTTGGTGACCGTGAAGCCGTAGTCGACGAGATCGCCGGCGACGCCCGTGGCCCCCGGAGCGAGCTGCCCCGTCTTCTCGAGATCGATCGTGGCGCAATTCACGTTGACGATGTTCTGCATCGCGGCCTGCAGCCCGGCGAAGCCGGCGAGGAAGTAATCGCTGCCCTCCTCGGTGCCCGAGACCTGCTCGATGTGCTCGCGGAACTGCTGCAGCATGTCGCCCTGCAGGTTGTCGCTCACACCGATGGGCATCACGCGGGTGCCCTTGGCCTTCAGCGCGTTGGCGCTTGTCACGGACGCATCGATCGTCGCGCGGTCGGTCGAGTTGCCTGGGCCTTGTGCCGGGCTGCCGTACTGGGTCGGGTTGCCGTCCGTCAGGAAGACGAGGGCGTCGTACGACTCGGCCGAGGCCGTGACCGCCGCGAAGGCGCGATCCCAGTTCGTGCCGCCCTGCTGGCTCGCCGGGCGCTGGATGCCGTTCAAGTACGACTCGATGGTGGCGACGCCGCTGGCGTCGGACAGCGAGGTGAGCGGCAGCGGCGCGTTGGCGGCCGACGAGGTCGCGGGCGCGTTCGACGCGAAGGTGTGCACGGCGATCCTCACCGGGTACCCCTCGAGCGACCCGGCGAGCGCCGTCAGCTGGGCGCGGGTCTGCGCGAGCTGCGGATCGGTCACCGAGTTCGACAGGTCGACGCTGATCGCGAGGTCGACCTCGCAACGGTCGGGCATGGTCGGGTTCGGCGCAGCAGGGATGTCGGATTGGACAGCCTGCGCCGCGCTCGCGCCCGAGAGGGCGAATACGGTACCGACCGCCGCCGCGAGCACGCCGGCGACGAGAGTCCTCACCCGCCCTCGGCGCAAGGAACGTTGCGGGAAAGAACTCACGGGGGGAAACTCCTCGGGTAGCGGCGCGTGCGAGTGGATGCACACAGCTATGGACCAGACTTCGCGACGGTACCCATGCGTCACTGCGCCCCGTCGGGCTTCGCCCGACGTTCACCCTGAGTTTCATCCCAAAGCCTGCTGGGAGAATGCCGGGGTGTCTCGGATCCGGTCGCTGTGGCCTCTGCTCATCGCCAGTCTCGTCCTCAACGCCATGTACGGAGCGTTCGCGGGAGTGCTCGTCCCCGCTCAGGTCGCCATCGCCGAACCCGCGAACAAGGAGCTCGTGCTCGCCGCGATCATGACCGCGTCGTCGTTGCTGACGATCGCCGCGCATCCCATTGCCGGTGCGCTCTCCGACCGCACCCGCAGCAGGTGGGGACGCCGCAAGCCCTGGGTCGTGGGAGCCTCGCTCGCGAGCGCTCTCGTGATGGTCTGGCTCGGCGAGGCCGATGCCGTCTGGGCGATCGCACTCGGATGGCTCGTGCTGCAGCCACTGCTCAACGCCGTCGAGGCGCCGCTCGACGCGGTCGTCGCCGATCGCGTCGAGCGGCGCGATCGCCCTCGCGCCGCCGCCTCCTACGGCGCCTCGGCCGCCGTCGGTCTCGCGCTCGGTGCAGCGGTCGCCGGCGTCTGGGCCGCGACACCGGCGGGGCTCTCCCCCTGGCTCGCTGCGGCGCTGCTCGCGGCCGCCATCGTGTTCGCCGTGGCCATGCCGCAGCGGGCGCCCCACCCGGCCGGCCGTAGCGCACATCCGCATCCACTCCCACGGCCGACCGCGCCGATCCCCGCGCGCAGGGCCACGCAGCCCCTGCTCGCAACGCTGCGCATCCCCCGGTTCCGGCTCGTCTTCATCGCTCGGTTCCTCCTCGTCCTCGGCCAGCACCTCGTCATGGGCTACCTGCTCTACGCCGTCATCGCGATGACCGGCGCCTCGGTGGGCGAAGCCGGAGGCGCGGTCAGCCTGCTCATCGGCAGCCACATCGCCGCTGTCGTGCTCGGTGCCCTCGTGGGCTCCCGCTTCATCGGCTCCCGCCGCGTGCCGTGGGTGATCGGCGGCTCGGTGACCATCGCCGCCGCCCTCCTCGTGCCGATCGCGCTGCCCAACCTCTGGGGGCTCGCGGTCTTCGCCGTCGTCGGGGGCATCGGCCGCGGCGTCTACCTCAGCGCCGACCTCGCGCTCATGATCGATGTGCTGCCGTCGCCGGGTGACCACGGGCGCGATCTCGGCGTGTTCGGCCTCGCCACGATCGTGCCCCAGGTGCTGGCGCCCGCGCTGGCGGGGGTCGTGCTCACCGTCTCGGGCGGGGCCTACGCGGTCCTGTTCGGCCTCGCGTCGCTGTGCGTGCTCGCATCGGTGCCGGTGATCGCGCGCATCGGCCGCTCCGGCGCGTCGAGCAGTCCGTAGGCGATCGCGCGGGCGATCGCCTCCTCTCGCGAGCGTGCTTCGAGCTTGCGGTAGAGGGCCCGGCACTGGCTCTTGACCGTGTTCACCGAGACATGCAGGCGAGCCGCGATGTCGTCGATCCGCGAGCCCGTGACGAGCTCGCGCAACACCACTCGCTCCCGCTCCGTCAGCCTGGGAACCACGGGCGTCTCGGCCACCGACGGCAGCGGCGCGGCCTCGATGCCGAAGAGCGTCGCATCGGCGCCGCGCAGCAGGTCGAACGAGGTGCTCAAGCCCGCGCTGTTGGCGAGCGCCCGCGCACGGGCCGCGACGATCTCCGCTTCGCGCGGCGATCCCATGCGGGCGAGCAGCACACTCTCGATCACGCAACGCTCGAGCCGGTCGCGCGGGGTGCAGGTCTCGACACCGCCGACCAGCTGCAGCGCGCGCTCGTTCTCGCCGCCCGCGAGCGCGACTCGCGCGGCGAGCAAGCGCGTCCACGAGCCGTCCGTCGGCCGGGCGCGCAGCGAGCGCGCGGCCACGACGTCGCCGGAGGCGAGCTCGAGCGTGATCGCCGACAGGTCGAGCGCGCGCGCCGCGAGCGTGGTCTGACGCGGGCCCGTCCCGCGCCGCCGCCTCAGCAGCCGCAGACGCTCGAGCCCCTCGGCTGCCTCGCCGCGGCGCAGGTCGATGAGCGCGTCCACCCACGCCAGCAGCGGCCAATGCTCGATCGTGTCGATGTGCGCTCGAACCGGTTCGATCGCTTCTTCGGCCCTCGCGATGTCGCCCCCCTCGATGGCGACGAGCGCATCGGCGATTCGGAGCATGCTGCCGGCGTAGTCATCGGCCAGCTCGCTCGGCCAGTTGCGCTCCCACGTCGCATCGACGAGGCGCCCCGCCTCGTGCATGTCTCCCTCGACGGCGAGCAACAGCGCCTCGCAGCCCGCCGCCATGAGCTCGACCCCACCTCGGGATGCACGGGAGCGCGCCCATTCGAACTGCGCCCGCGCGTCGGCGAAATGACCGCCGTAGAAGAGGCTGATGCCCGCGTGCACGTGCAGGTCGCCGATCAGCCCGCCGATGCTCTCGAGCTCGGCCGGCGGCAGCTCGTCGAGCATCCGGGCCGCGGCCGTCGCGGCGGCGACGCCCCCGTCGCCGATGCCGATGAGACGCCTCGCGACACTCTCGATCGTGCGCAGGATGGGCCGGTCCGGGGATGCCTTTCGCGCCGTGCCGATGCCCACCAGCGCGACGCCCATGAGCTCCGCCGCTCGCAGCGAGTGCCCGCGATGGGCGTTGAGCACGAGCGCCTTCGCCATCGCGATCACTGGCCAGCGCGCCAGCGAGGGCGCCGAGGTACCGTGCAGCGCCCACACGATCGCGGTCCCGTGGGCGCGAAGGAACGGCATGCCTCCGTTCTTCAGCGCGCGATCAACGAGGTCGAGCCGCCCCGCTGCGACCGCCTCGATGACCGCTTCGAGCCAGGCCCCCTCGTCGAGCAGCGACAGTGCGACGCGCTCGCGAATTGCCCGCCGCTCGTCCGCGGTGCGGGGAAACGCGGCCCGCGTCGCGGCGCGGAGCGGGGGCGGGATCATCAGCACCGACTGCGGCGCCCCGGCCACGCGCGCGAGCGCACCGTCGCGGACGGCGCGATCGAAGGCCTCGCCGTCGCCCCCGAGCTCGACGAGGAGCTCGCGAGTGATCACCTCTGGAACCGCCGCGTCGGCCCACGAGGCATCGAGCACGTCACGATCGAGCTCCGCCAGCACCCCGTCGAAGCGCTCGATCCTCGTCACGCCGCTCTCGAGGATCGCGCGCACCGAGCGCGCATGGCCGCGCGTCGCGATGAACAGCGCGGCCACGTCGGTGCGGGAACCGGAGGTCGCAACGTGCTGTCGCAGCTCGCTCGCCGTGAACGAGAGCTCGCGCACCACCTCCACGTGCCAGCTCGAGGGCAGCGACGCCTCGCTCACGAGACCGAGCCGCAACCGCAGCTCCGACCCCACTCCGAGGTGCGCACCGAGCCGATCCCAGTCCTGCGGCTCAAGGCGCTCGGCGTCGTCGATGACGAGCGTTCCGCGCAGCGCTTCATCGGGGAGCGTCGCCACCTTCCAGGACGGAATCCCGACCGCATCGTCGTGCGCCGTGAGCCACTCCCGCAGCAGCGGCGTCACTCCGGAGCCGCGGGGGCCCACGACCGCGACGACCTCGGCGGGGCTCGAGAGCTCGGCGAGCAGCCGCGGCGGCGGGAATGCCGGCGAGCCCTGCATCGGAGCCATCGGTGGCGCGCCCTCTATATTCCGACGGGGGTCGCGCTTGACCCGCCCGTCGTGATCCCCTTGCCGAGCAGCGCCATGACCTCGGCCCGGCCCGCGGGGTCGGCGAGCGTGCCGCGGCCCGACACCGTGATGGTCTCACCGCGTTCCTGCCGGGAACCCCGCAGGCCGACGCACCCGTGGGTTGCGACGATGACGGCGAGCGCGCCGCGAGCATCCAACCCCTCCATGAGCGCGTCGACGAGGTCGTCGCCGATCCGCTCCTGCAGCGTGAGGCGAGTCGACACGATGTCGACGAGGTCGTAGATGCGGCTCAGCCCGATGATCGATTCGGAGGGCACGTAGGCGACGTGCACGGTTCCCGTGAACGGCAGCAGATGGTGCTCGCAGGTCGACCGGAATGCTGCGCCGCGCACGAGGACAGGCTGGTCGCTCGCACCGGCGGCCTCGCTCGCCGGATCGTCGAGCGGGATGCGCCCGGCCGTCAGCATGGGCACGGGGTCGACGCCGATGCCGCCGAGCAGTTCGAGCGCCGCTTCGGTCACGCGCTCGGGCGTGCGGCGCAATGGCCCCCGCCTCGGATCGTCACCGGTCGCCGCGAGAAACTCGGCGATGGCGTTCGCCATACGCTCGCGATCGAGACGCGGGGCCCTGGCAGTCATGGCCGCGAGCCTACCGCCCCTCGCGGCCGTAGCCGTCGGACGAGCCCGGCGAACCCCGGTAGCTCGAGTAGCCGGAGCCCTCGCCACTCGACGTGCCGCCGCCGGCACCGATCTCGTCGACCGCGTGGCTGGGCTGCAGCGACACCGGCGGGCGGGAGCTCACGGGGCGGTCCGGGCTCGAGAGCCACTGCGGCCGCTCGGGCAGCTTGCGTACCGGGGCGAAGATCTGCTCGAGCCGCACGTGGTCGATCGTCTCTTTCTCGAGCAGTTCGGCGGCGAGGTTGTCGAGAATGTCGCGGTTGTCGTTGAGCACCTGCCACGCCTCGGTGTGCGCGTTGTCGATCAGCTGTCGCACCTCGCGGTCGATCGACTCGGCGACGGTCTCGGAGTAGTTGCGCGCCGACCCGGTGTCGCGGCCGTAGACCTGCTCGCTCGACGAGTCACCGAGCTTGACCGAGCCGACCTTCGTCGACATGCCGTACTCGGTCACCATCTTCCTGGCCGTCTTGGTGGCCTTCTCGATGTCGTTGGATGCTCCGGTGGTCGGGTCGTGGAACACGATTTCCTCGGCCACTCGCCCGCCCATTGCGTACGCGAGCTGGTCGAGCAGCTCGTTGCGCGTGACCGAGTACTTGTCTTCGAGCGGCAGCACCATCGTGTACCCGAGCGCCTTGCCGCGGGGAAGGATCGTGATCTTGGTGACCGGGTCGGTGTTGCGCATCGCGGCGGCGGCGAGCGCGTGCCCGCCCTCGTGGTACGCCGTGATGAGCTTCTCCTGGTCGTTCATGACGCGGCTTCGGCGCTGGGGCCCGGCGATGACGCGGTCGACGGCCTCGTCGAGGGCGCGGTTGTCGATGATCTGCGCGTCGGAACGGGCCGTGAGGAGCGCAGCCTCATTGAGCACGTTCGCGAGGTCGGCACCCGTGAAGCCGGGCGTCTTGCGCGCGATGACGGCGAGGTCGACCTCATCGGCGAGGGGCTTGCCCTTCGCGTGCACCTGGAGGATCTGCTTGCGGCCCACGAGGTCGGGCGCGTCGACGCCGATCTGCCGGTCGAAGCGGCCAGGGCGAAGGAGCGCGGGGTCGAGCACATCAGGGCGGTTCGTTGCGGCGATCAGGATGACGTTGGTGGTCGAGTCGAACCCGTCCATCTCGACGAGCAGCTGGTTGAGCGTCTGCTCGCGCTCGTCATTGCCGCCGCCGACGCCGACGCCGCGATGGCGGCCGACAGCGTCGATCTCGTCGATGAAGATGATGGCGGGAGCATTCGTCTTCGCCTGCTCGAAGAGATCGCGCACGCGGCTCGCGCCCACGCCGACGAACATCTCGACGAAGTCGGAGCCCGAGATCGAGTAGAACGGGGCACCCGCCTCGCCCGCAACGGCCTTCGCGAGCAGCGTCTTCCCGGTGCCGGGAGGGCCGTAGAGGAGCACGCCCTTCGGGATCTTGGCGCCGACCGCGAGGAACTTCTGCGGCTCCTTGAGGAACTCCTTGATCTCCTCAAGCTCCTCGAGGGCCTCGTCGGAGCCGGCGACGTCGGCGAAGGTGACCTTGGAGTCTTCCTTCGAGACCATCTTGGCCTTCGACTTGCCGAACTGCATGACGCGCCCACCGCCACCGCCGAGCATGCCCGAGAACATGATCCAGATGAAGAAGCCGATCAGCATGAGCGGCAGCAGGATCGACAGCGCGCTCGAGAACCAGCTCGGCTGCGGCACCTCGTCATCGAAGCCACCACCGGGCGCCGCCGTGTTGACGGCGTCGACGACGGCGTCGGCACGCGCCTCCACGAAATAGAACTGCACCCGCTCGCCGTACTCCGGGTCGGGTTCAGTGAGCTCGACGTCGACGCGGTTCTCGCCGTCGGTGATCTTGATCGTCTCGGCCTTGCCGTCCTCGATCAGCTCGAGGCCCTGCTGCGTCGTGATGCGCGAGGCGCCCTGCCCATTGAAGAGGGCGAAGCCGATGCCGATGAGGATCACCGCGAGCGCGACGATGACGAGGGGATTCTTAAGCAGCTTGACGATGGTCTTCATGAACGGGCGGGCTCGAGCCTTCCAAATACGGCCGCGCGCCGGATGCGCGGACAGCGACCGCGCGGCGCTCCCGGCCCGCGTGGACTGCGACCGAGCGTACCGGAGGGTGGGCGGGGGTGAGCTGGCTGTTCGCTCACGGCGCGGTGCGGCACCGCGGGGCATCCGCGGGCCGCACCGCGGCGTGGATGCTCGTGGCTAGTCGCCAGCGCCAGCGCCCTCGGCGCTCTGCACCTCGATGTTGACCATCCACGGCACCCCGAACTTGTCGGTGAACGAGCCGTACCTGTCGCCCCACACCTGCTGCTCGAGCGGCATCTCGACCGTGCCGCCCTCCGACAGCCTGTTGAAGATCTCGGTGAGCTGCTCCTCCTCAGGGCCGACGAGCGAGACGGCGTAGTTGTTGCCGTAGGTGACGGGAGGACCGAAGCCCTCCACGACGTCGGACGCCATGAGGCGAAGCGTGTCGTTGACGAGCTGCGCGTGCATGATCTTGTCGAACGCGGGGCTGCCCTCGGGAGCAGCGCCGAACTCGCCGTAGGTCGAGAACCCGACCTCGCCGCCAAGCGCCTCGTGATAGAAGGTCATGGCCTCGCGGGTGGTGCCGGGAAAGTTCAGGTAGGGCATGAGGTTGGTCATGGTCGGTCCTTTCGTCTGCGCGCACGAGCACCGCACGGCGAGTGCGATCCCCTTCGATCGCCGCGATGTCCACGGCGTGGACTTCTCGGCGACGTCCAGCGTAGGCTCGTCGCATGAGCGAGGCAAGAGATCACGGCGAGTCCTCGCGCCCAGCGCGGGCCTACCACCACGGCAACCTCCGCGAGGCCCTCGTCGCCTGCGGCATCGACCTCGCTCGCGCAGGCGGTCCCGACGCACTGGTCCTGCGCGAGGTCACGCGGCGCATCGGCGTGACCCCCCGCGCCGCCTACCGTCATTTCGCCGACCGCGATGCCCTGGTCACCGAGATCGCCCGGGTCGCCCTCTCCGAGATGGCGACACTCGTCGGCGAACGAATGACGAGCATCCGCGCCGATGACGCGCTCGAGCACGCGTGCGCCTCGCTGCGAACGCTCGGGATCGGCTACATCGACTATGCCCTGGACGAGCCCGGCCTGTTCGCCGTCGCGATGTACGGCCTCGATCGCATGGTCCTCGCCAAGCCCTCGGAGGAGGGGCACGCGGCCACGTCGCCGTACGCGGTCCTCGAGCAGATCGTAAGCGCATTCGTCGCCGAGGGCGTGCTGGCGGCCGAACGCATGCCCGCCGCCGTCACGATGTGCTGGTCGTCGGTGCACGGCTTCGCGACGCTCGCGACGCAGGGGCCGCTGCGTGAGGTGCGGCGCGCGCGGGCGAGGGAAATGGCGGAGGAGATGGTGACGCTCGTCGTCGACGGTCTGGCCGCCGGACGACGGCCGTGAACCGTAGAGCGGTGCAACACGGCGGCGGAGCGCAGGGAGACGCTGCTGCCTAAGCTTCGGCCGGGGCGTACACGTGGGGCTGCAGCACCACGAGGTCGCGGAGGTTGCGATACCGCTCGTCGTAGTCGAGCCCGTACCCCACCACGAACTCGTCGGGAACGTCGAAACCGACGAACTTCAACTCGATGTCCGACTTCAGCCGAGCCGGCTTCCTGAACAGCGTGCAGATGTCGACAGACGCCGGGCCGCGCGACTCGAGGTTCGCCTTCAGCCACGACAGCGTCAGGCCGGAGTCGATGATGTCCTCGACGATGAGCACGCGCCGACCGGTGATGTCGGCATCGAGGTCCTTCAGGATGCGCACGACGCCCGACGAGGTCGTCCCCGACCCGTACGACGACACCGCCATCCAGTCCATGTGCACGGGGAGGCGCAGCTCGCGAGCGAGGTCGCTCACGACCACGACGGCACCCTTGAGCACTCCGACGAGCAGGGGCGGCTCGTCGGCGTACTCCGCTTCGATCTCACGCGCGATCTCGGCGAGGCGTTCGCGCAGCTGCTGCTCGGTGAAGAGCACCTCGCGCACGTCGTCGCGGATGTCATCGGTCTGCACAGGAACTCCCTCTTCGTCGTGCGTCGTCGGCTTGCGTTCGTCCTGTCGCCCGTCTCGGCCGCGGCGCTGCGGGCCCGCGCGGACTCGCGGCTCGCGGTGTTGCTCGCTAGCCGGTCGCGCCGGCATCCACGACGTCGTCGCCGCCGTCGCCCGCGGCCGCCTCGGTCGCGCCGAAGAAGATCTGGTCGCGCTCGCGCTCGACGCGGATGCCGGGCAGATCGATCGCGCCCTGCCCGCGGTACTCGGTGGCGAGTGCCGTGACGGCCATCGTGTGGCGCCGGGAGAGCGACACGCCGAAGCCCTGCTCGGCGACGATGCGGCAGATGCGCTGGCGCAGCGCTGGCGGCTGCGTCACGATGCCGCCCACGTCGAGCGCGATGCGCCCGTCGGCGTCGGTCGACACGACCTCGCGCGCCCACTCGTGGGCGAGGTCGTCGAGGGTCTCAGAGTCTTCGCGCAGCGTCGTCGCGGTGCGAGCGAGCGCCTCGGAGATACCGGGACCGAGCTCGCGCTCGAGCATGGGGAGCACCGCGTGGCGCACCCGCGAGCGGGTGTACTTGGGGTCGTCGTTGTGCGGGTCGTTCCACGGCTCGAGTCCCTGGTCGAGGCACGCCTGCAAGGTGTCGGCGCGACGGATGCCGAGCAGCGGACGAAGCAGCGACCCCGTCTCGGCGGCCATGCCATGCAGGCTCTTGCCGCCCGAGCCCCGGGCGAGCCCGAGCAGCACGGTCTCGGCCTGGTCGTCGAGCGTGTGACCGAGCAGCACCGCATCGGCGCCGAGCTGCTGCCGCGTGGCCTCGATCGCTTCGTAGCGGGTGACGCGCGCCGCGGCCTCGGGGCCGTCGCCCGTCTCGTCGACCGACACGCGCACGACCATGACCGGCTCGAGCCCCAGCTCGCGCGCCTGCCCGGCCGCGCGGGCCGCGATCTCGTCCGAGCCGTCCTGCAAGCCGTGGTCGATGATGACGGCGCCCGCGCGCATGCCCGCGCGCGGCGCCTCGAAGGCGGTGCCCGCCGCGAGGGCCAGCGAGTCAGGCCCGCCACTGAGTGCGATCAGGACGAGTGGGCCGGATGCTTCGGCCGCCCCCGCGTCCGTGTCCGGGCCCGTATCCGCGCCCGTCGCATCGGCCGGGGTCGTGACCTCGGCCGCCCCCGGAGCCACGCCGGCGTTCTCGCTGACGCCCGCGACCCGGAGCGCGTCCGATGCCGCGTGCAAGGGTCGCCGCTGCGGGTCCGCCTGCGTGGCCTCGTGCGCCGCCACACCCTCCCGGGGCCGCGACGTGACCGCAGTGCCGCCCCGGGCATCCCCCGATTTTCGCGCGACGCTCGCCAGCGCGGCGCGAACGGCGCGGCGGATGTCGGCGACGGGCGGGGTCAGGCGCGGGCGATTGGTCACGGGTCCACTTTAGGCGCTCGGGCGCTCGCTGTCGGGCGCCGGTTTGCGGCCGGCGGTCACCGCGTGATCTTGCGCCCGCCGAGGAGATACGCCGCCGGGCCGACATAGTTCACGAAGCTCGCGAGGAACCAGAACCACTTCGGCCCGTTGAGGTGTTCGGGCCGGCGACGAACGAGGCTCGCCCAGGTCGCGGCCTGCAGAGCGAACTGCACGAGCGAGAGGATGACGAGGCAGGCACGCTTGGCCCGTGACGGCGCGTGGCGATCGATCTGACGGTTGCGAAGGCTCATGCTCTCAGCGTGCCAGGTGCGGGGCGCCAGCGGAACCAGCCGGGCCGCGGCGGCTCCCCCCGCCGCGTGTGGCCTACTCTGGGCTGGAATTCTCCGACTTCACACTGCAAGGAGCAGCATGGGCACGTACGACGTCGTCATCGAGATCCCCCGCGGCAGCAAGAACAAGTACGAGGTCGACCACGAGACCGGTCGGGTGTACCTCGACCGTGTGCTGTTCACCCCGTTCGTCTACCCCGTCGACTACGGGTACTTCGAGCACACGCTCGCCGACGACGGCGACCCGCTCGACGCGCTCGTGCTGCTCGAGTACCCGCTGTTCCCGGGGGTCGGCATCAAGGTCCGCCCGGTCGGCGTGCTGCGCATGTCGGACGACGGCGGCGGCGACGACAAGATCCTGTGCGTGCCCCACAAGGACCCGCGCTGGGCGCACATTCAAGACCTGGGCGACGTCGACCAGTCGACGAAGGACCAGCTGCAGCACTTCTTCGAGCACTACAAGGACCTCGAGCCCGGCAAGTGGGTCAAGATCGACGCCTGGGGCGGCGCGGCCGAGGCCGAGGAGATCATCGAGCACTCGCTCGCGGCCTACACGCCCGCGGGCTGACGCCGCGCACCGCAGACGGGAGGGGCGCCGAGTCGATCGACTCGGCGCCCCTCCCGTTTCCGTGCGCTGGATGCTCGGTGCGTCAGGTGTAGACGGTGCCGATCTTGGCGAGCCAGGGCTGCGGGTCGAGCAGCTGCCCGAAGTACTTCACCTCGAAGTGCAGGTGGCAGCCGGTTGAGGTCCCGGTCGTTCCCGCAAAGGCGATCACGTCGCCGGCCTTGACCTGCTGACCGACGTAGACGTTGAGGCCGCCCTCCATGATGTGCGAGTAGCTCACGACGACGCCGCCGCCGATGTCGAGCACGACGTGGTTGCCAAAGCCGCCGTTGTAGCCGGAGTAGGTGACGGTACCGGCGTGCAGGGCATAGAGCGGGGCGCCGCAGGTACCGCCGGGCACGACCAGGTCGAGACCGTTGTGCATGCGGTAGCCGCCCATCACTGGGTGCCAGCGCATGCCGAAGGGGCTCGTCACGACGCCGGCGCTCACGATCGGGTGGTAGCCGGGAAGGATGCCGGGAGAACCCGGTTCCGGTTGCGGCTCGGGCTGCGGCTCAGGCTCCGGTTCGGGCTCCGGAACGACCTCGATGTCGGGGCGCTCCGGCGGCACGTATGGGTCGATGATCGGCTTGCCCGGGTCGACCGGTGTCGGGTTGACGGGCGGTGTCGGGTTGACGGGCGGTGTCGGGTTGACGGGCGGTGCCGGGTTGACGGGCGGAGCCGGATCGACGGGCGGAGCCGGATCGACGGGCGGAGCCGGGTCGACGGGCGGAGCCGGATCGACGGGCGGTGCCGGCGACGGCTCAGGGTTCTGCGTGGCGTCCGGGTCCTGCGAGGGCTCGGGCGCGTCGGGCTGCGGTGAGCCGGGATCGGCGGGCGCCGTCGGGGTCGTCGTCGGCGTGGGACCGGGCACGGCCGCGCCGCCCGCGCCGTCGCCGGTGTCGAGCGTGCCATCGGGCTTCGTGGGCACGTTTTGGGGCACCACGACGGGTGGCGCTTCAGCGGGGATTTCGGGGGCCGGAGGGGGCGTGACTCCCGCGGCCTCGGCGGCCGCGACAGCTTCGTCATGCGCCTGCTGCTGGGCGGCGGCCGCTGCGGCGGCGCGCTCGGCAGCCTCCTGCTCGAGTTGATCGGCCCAGTACTGCTCGGCCGCGGCGTAATCGGCGGCGAGCACGTCACGCTGGTCGATCAGGGGCGCAAGCATCGCCTGAAGCTCGGCGCGGCGCTTGTCCGCCTGGACCTTCTGCGTCTGCAGGGAGATCTGGGCGATCTGCGCACTGTCGAACTCGGCCTCGGCATCGGCTTCGAGTTTCTGGAGTTCCGTCAGTGCCTTCTCGGCCTGCTCACCGAGGGCGGCCGCGTTGTTCTGCTCGGCGACAGCCTGGTTGTAGATGCCGTTCGTCTGTTCCGAGAGCTTCGAGATCGTTCCGAGCTGGTAGAGCAGGGTGTCGGCGTTCTCGGGGTCGGTGAAGAGCGCGAGCGACGGGTCGCCGCCTCCTCGGCTGGCCATGGCGGCGGCGAGCTGGCCCGCGTGTTCGCGCGACTCGTCGGCGGCCTGCTGCGCCGCGGTGGCCTGCTCCTGCAGCGCCGAGACCTCGGCCTGCTTCTGGTTCGACGCGCGCTGGGCCTCGGCGTAGGTCGAGCCCGCGGCGTTGGCGGTCGAAGTCGCCGTGGCGAGACCCGCGTCGAGCGCCGCGATCTCGGTCTGGATGTCGGCGATGAGCTGTTGCTGTCGATCGATGCTGTCCTGCGCCGCGACGACGTCGTCCCACGTGATCGATTGATCGAACTCGGCGATCGCGGGTGCCGCGACGCCGCCGATCACCAGTGCGCCGGCGATCGTGAGGCCGAGCGTGTGGCGCCACGAGCCGAGACGTCGCCGGAGGGCGCCCCCGGGGCGTGCCGTCGAATCGGCGCTCATGCGTCCTCCTTATGCGTGCCGGCCCTGTTCCACATGCACAACTTCGGGGCACATGCACCCCGCGAAGCGCACGGAACCCTTCCGTTCACTTAGATCACAGCAACAACTCAAGTCACAGTAACAACTTGGTCGCGGATTGCCTAGCGCCGGCCGCGAATTGCCCCACCCCTGACCTGCCCTTCGGGGCGCAGCAGCGACCACCCACCTCAACACGACCATCCACCATCGACACACAGCCGCACCCCTTCGAGCCCACACCCCAAGGCACACCCCGTGAGGCGCGCGACATCACTCACCGTGGAGCGGAGCTTCCGGGCCCGGCCACGCGGTGCGCGACCACCACACCCGACCGCGCGCGCCTTTGCGCAACCCCGCCCATACCTCTATGCTTACTTCTCGGCAGTCAGGCCGTTTGCGGCTGGCCCCATCGTCTAGTGGCCTAGGACGTCGCCCTTTCACGGCGGTAACACGGGTTCGAATCCCGTTGGGGTCACGACCGAAGACGGTGCACCGGGCAACAAACCTGGTGTAGACTCGCCGGGTTGCCGAAACGGCAGCAAGCACAATTCAACAGTTTGGCCCTGTGGCGCAGTTGGTTAGCGTGCCGCCCTGTCACGGCGGAGGTCGCGGGTTCAAGTCCCGTCAGGGTCGCGATGCGACGCCCTTTCTTCGGAAGGGGCGTTCTGCATCCGGCGGTTCGCGAGAGCCGTCGGGTTCACGTCGCCGTGCTTCACCTCGGAACTGCGGTTGGCGAGTACCACCGGAGCTCCGCGCTCCCGGCTCTGTAGCTCAGTTGGTAGAGCGTTCGACTGAAAATCGAAAGGTCACCGGATCGATGCCGGTCGGAGCCACAACAGCCCCGGATTTCCACGGAAGTCCGGGGCTTCTTCGTCGCTCCCCGTCGGCGCCCGCCGCCACCGGCTTGCCCCCCGGCAAGCGCGGCCAGGCTGCGGTCATGTTCGCCGTCACGTAGAAACGGATCGCAGTCACGATCCTTCGCCCTTCTGGCCCAGCGCCGAGGAGCACGCTTGCGCCGACGAGGGTCGCATCACCGGCGGCAACGGGCATGTCTGCCGAAGCGCCGAGCAAGACGGCCGAGGCGCTCGCTCCCGTGCCCGCTGCATGCCGGTCTCTGTGCCAGCAGAGGACACGGCCACGGTCTTGCCTCTGAGGGGAGGAGACTCGCCCGACTCCACACAGCACCGGTGCTGTCCCGCTCGTCGGGACGAGGTCCATGCAGGAAGCATGCGGTTCACGACCGAGTGCCCCAACGGCGATGCCGACGATCAAGGGGTCATCTCTTAAGTTGATGCAACGCATATGGAATATCTGCGTAACAAATATGCAACAGGCGTCGCGCAAGCTGGCAGCCCTTGCGACCATCGAGCATCCGATGCCCCACCGCCGGTAGCCGACCTGGCGTGAGGGCCTGAACGGGCCGTCCGCAGCCACGATGGCCAACGTCATACGAAGGAGTAGTGATGAGCGCATCTCCCCGGCTCGCGACGAGCACGAACAGAATCGTCACGTTCGAGCGACGCCACATCCGTCCCATTCCCTCGACCGAGCGCCACGGCTCGCCACGCGGCCTCTTCTTCATCTGGCTCGGCATCAACATGCTGCCGCTGACGGTCGTGACCGGCGCGCTCGGCACGACCGTCTTCGCGCTCCCGCTCGGGTGGACCATCCTCGCCATTGTGCTCGGCAACGTGATCGGGGGGCTTGGCGCCGCACTGCACGCGTCGCAGGGACCGCAGCTGGGTGTGCCGCAGATGCTGCAGGCGCGGGCGCAGTTCGGCTATCACGGCGGAAGCCTGCTCGCCTTCCTCGCGCTGCTGATGTTCCTCGGGTTCTTCGCCTCGAACCTGGTCGTGGCCTCCCAGAGCTTCGCGGCCGTGATCCCAGGGCTGTCGCTCGACGTGGGCATCGTCGTCTGCGCGGCGATTGCGCTCGTGGTCGCGATCTTCGGGTACGACCTGGTGCGCAAGGCAATGGCGGTCTTCTCGATCGTCATCGGCGTCATCGTGGTCGTCTCACTGATCATGGTCGCGGCGACGCCGGCGACATTCGAGATCTCCCGGGAGCTGTCGTTCACCCCGGCGGGCTTCTTCGGAGTGCTCGCGATCGGCGTGACCTGGCAGCTCGCCTATGCCCCGTATGTGTCCGACTACTCGCGTTATCTCCCCGAGGGCAGCGGCGCCAAGCAGGCCTTCTGGGCGACCTACCTCGGCCTCGTCCTGGGCACCGTGCTCGTCATGATCCTCGGCGCGGTCGTGGGCCTCACCACCGGGGAGGACGGCAACGCGATGGCCGCCCTGGGGACGCTGCTGGGCGGGTTCGGTCCGTTCGTCCTCCTCGCGTTCGGCGTTGCGTCCGCCGTGATGAACTCGTCCAACATCTACTCGGGCGTGATGTGCTCGCTCACCGTCGTCGAGACGCTGTGGGCGCGGATCCGGGTGAACACCGGGTTGCGCGTGGGCATGACGGTGTTCTACGCGGTCCTCGCCGGCGCCGCGGCGGTGTTCGGGAAGGACGACTTCCTCCTCGTGTTCAAGGACTTCGTGACGCTGCTGCTGTACGTGCTGATCCCCTGGTCGGCGATCAACCTCGCGGACTACTTCATCCTGCGCAAGGGGCACTACGCCGTCGACGAGATGTTCGTCCGAAAAGGCGGGCTGTACGGGGAGTGGAACCGGGTGGGACTGCTCTGCTACCTGATCGGCCTGGTCGTCCAGATCCCGTTCATGGTGACGACGCTCTACACGGGTCCGCTCGCCGCCCCGCTCGGCTTCGTCGACGTGGCGTGGATGGTCGGCTTCATCGTGCCCGCGGCGGTCTATATCGTGTGGGAACGCTCGCGACGCGGGCAGGAGGCGCTGGCATGACCCCCTTCCCCGATCTCGTCGTCACGGGCGGGCAGGTTTGGGATCCCGAACGCACCGATGCGACGGCGGTCGCGATCCGTGACGGCCGTATCGCTGCCGTCGGCCCCGACGCAGAGATCTTGGCGGCGGCGTCGCCCTCGACCCGGCGCCTGGACGCCGAAGGGGGCGCGATCGTGCCCGGGTTCCACGACGCGCACGTGCATGCCGTCGCGGCGGGGCTCGCCCTGCTCGGATGCGACCTGTCGGACGCGCACGACGTGGACGGGTACGCGCACATCATCCGCCGGTTCGCAGCCGGCACCGACGATGAGTGGATCGTCGGTGCCGGCTGGTTCGGCGACGCGTTTCCCGGGGGCCTGCCGCATCGCCGGCTCCTCGACGAGCTCGTCCCCGACCGGCCCGCCGTGCTCACCAGTCACGACGCGCATGGCGTGTGGGTGAACTCGCGAGCGCTCGAGCGCGCCCGAATCACGGACGACACCGCGGATCCGCCGGCGGGGCGCGTCGTGCGCGACGCCTCGGGGCGGGCGACCGGCGTGCTGTTCGACGCCGCGGGGGAGCTGGTGACGCGGCTCATCCCCCGGCCGGACGCGCAACGGCATCGTGACGCGCTCCTCGCCGCGCAGGAACGGCTTCTCTCGTTCGGCATCACGTCGTGGCACGACGCGATCGTCGGCGAGTACCTGACGATCGCGGACCCGCTGCCGACCTACCTCGAGGCCCTCGCCGACGGCTCGCTTCGTGCACGCGTGACGGGGTCGATATGGTGGCCCGCCGACCGCGGAGCAGCTGACGCCCCGGAGATCCTCGAGCGCGTCCACTCTGCGCGTGCGGCCGGCTTCGAGGCCACGGGCGTGAAGATCATGCAGGACGGCATCTGCGAGAACTGCACGGCCGCCCTCCTTGAGCCGTACCGCGACGTCCATCCGCTCACATCCGGCGACTCCGTCATCGCGCCGGGAGAGCTCGCGGAGATCGTGACGGCCGTCGACAACGCCGGCCTCCGCGTCCACTTCCACGGCGTCGGGGACCGCGCCGTCCGAGAGTGCCTCGACGCGGTCGAGACCGCTCGCCAACGGAACGGGCAGGGGCAGCGCCACCAGATCGCTCACCTCGACCTCGTCTCCCCCGAAGACATCCCGCGTTTCGCGGAGCTCGGAGTCACGGCGAACCTGCAGCCGCTCTGGGCGCGCGCGGATCAAGAGATCCTCGAGCGCAAGCTGCCCTTGATCGGCGAAGACCGCGCGCGCTGGCACTTCCCGTTCGGCTCGCTGCGCGCCGCGAGGGCGCACCTCGCCATGGGCAGCGACTGGCCTGTGACGAGCCCGGATCCACTGTGGGGCCTGTACACCGCGTGCACCCGCACTGCACCGCCCGACGACGTCCACGCCCTCAACACCGAGTCGCGGGAGACCATGAACGTGGCCGAGCGCCTGGACCTGGCGACCGCCCTGCGCGCCTACACGCAGGGCTCGGCGGAGGTCATCGGCGCTCAGGACTCGGTGGGCCGCCTCACGCCCGGCCACCTCGCCGATATCGCGATCCTCACCGGCCCGCTCTCGGACGCCGGGTCGCTCGCCGAGGTTCGCGTCGCCCACACCCTGGTGGGCGGAGATGTGCTCTACTCGCGCTGAACACGACGGGTCTCGGCGACGAACCCGACGGCCGACACCGGGAAGTACGTTTGCTGTGGCCCTGTCAGGCCATGTCCATCGTCCAGGTGAGCTCGGGGTGCACGCCGCGGTCGCGGAAGGTGGCCGCGGCGTTGAGCAGACGAGGGGCGAGCATCTCAATGTCGGGCGCGCACGGGCGCGGGACCGGGACCGACTCCACGGCGAGGTGCCACTCGCGCGGGCTCAGGCCGGCACGGTGCGCCTCGTCGGCCACGCGCTCGACCTCCTCGAAGTACGCGAGGTCGGCCTCGCCGACCTCGCTCGCCTCGTCCGCGGACAGGAGCGGTCCGTGACCCGGCACGACGCGCTCCGGCTGGAAGCTCTCGATGGCCTCGAGCAGTCTCTCGGTGGAGCGGCGGGCCTCGGACAGCGACCACCACACCATGGGGTGCTGCGACTTCATCAGGTAGTCGCCGACCGCGAACAGGCCTTCCTCCTCGATGAACAGACCGAGCCCGTCGTACGCGTGACCCCTCGCGGCGACCGTGCGTACGTGCAGGCCGCCGACCATGAACCGCTCGGCGGGGCCGACGATCTGGTCCACCCGGAGCCGTGGCTTGAGATCGAGATTCCATTTGGCGCTCTCGGCCGCGAGGTCGTGCTCCGCCGATCCGTTGGCGAGGCGCTCGGCACCTTCCGGGCTCAGCACCACCCGGGCATCGGGGAAGAATCCGACGCTGCAGATGTGGTCGATGTCGGCGTGCGTGACGAGGAGCGTCGTCGGGACATCCCCGGCCCGGTCACGCATGACTTGCACGTCGTGGTCGTTCCAGCACGAGTCGATGAGCACGGCATGGTCGCCGCGATGGATCAGGATGCAGTTGCATTGCCAAACGGTGCCCTGCAGGTGGGTCACCGTGGGGCTCAACTCGCTCAGGATGCCGGGAGCGCCGGCCTTCGCAAGCGGGTGCGGACTCGTCGACCTCATCTTCCCCTCCTCCTGTCCAAGGACCTCGCCGAGCGGCTGCTCACGCAGAGGCAGGGTGTGAGTCCGGTCGGCACGCTGTCGTGGCGAAACGCAAGCGGCACCCCGATGTCGCCGACCAGATCGTACCGACGCTGACACGGCGCGGGCTGACCGTCGGGACGATCGTGGCCCACTTCGACGAGGTCTACGGGGCCGCCATGATGCTACGGCAGCCCCGCCGCCGCGGCATCACGTCGCGCGCGGCTCGCGCGTGCTCTCGAGCACCCACGCGTGATACCCCGGGGCTGACCGCCGGGGGCGCTGCTGGCGGCAGGATCGGCGACGCTCCTGCCGCCGCGCCGATGCGCGGAGCGCTCGTCCCGGCGCGACCCCTGGAAGCGAGCGGTCACCTTCGCGGGTGGCCGTCCGCTTTCCGCTTCCGGCGCGCCGCGACTCGGGCGCAAAGCGCGTGTGTCGATACGCTGTCACAGACAACGTTCAGCTTCCAGATTTGGGATCCCATGAACCGCACCCTTGCGACTCACCCATCGCGCGACCGAGGGCACAACGCCTCTCGTCTCGCCTTCACCGTGCTCGCCACCGTCGCCGCCGCGACGGTGGGCGTGAGCGGCTTCGCGCCTGCCGCCAACGCCGCCCCCACTGTCATCTCTGCACCGATGCAGGTGGTACAGCCCGTGCCTGCGGCGACCTGCCCGGCCGACCTGACCCGCTCTACCGAGCGCTTCTGGTTCTTCGGCGACGGCGGCGCGATCGATTTCGGGACCTCCGGCACGACAGCCACGCTGCTGCCGGACACCGGCAACCTCTCCCACGAGGGCACCACGGTCGTCACCGACTCGTTGGGCCAGCTCCAGTTCTGGAGCAACGGACAGCAGGTCTTCGATCGCGACAACAATCCCATGCCGAATGGCTCGGGCCTGCTCGGCAACCCCTCGGCGACGCAGACGGTTGCCGCGTTTAGCGCCCCCGGCCAGCCCGGCGTGTTCTTCATCGTCACCACCTCGACAGATGTGGCGCACCCCGCGAAGAACACCCAGCTCACCTACTCGGTCGTCGACATGAGCCTCAACGACGGGCTCGGCGACGTGACCGCGACCAAGAACGTGCCCCTGGGTGCGCCCGCCACCGCCTCCGAGGCGATCACCGCGGTGCCGAACGCCGACGGCACCGGCTTCTGGGTGCTGACGTACACGAACGGCTCGGCGAACATGCTGGCCTACGAGTTCGACGCGGACGGCCCGGTCACGGGCGAGGCCGTGGTCAGCACGATGCCCACGACGAACGGCAACCACTTCGGCTCGATCGCGGTGAGCCCCGACGGCTCGCGCCTCGTGGCCGTCTCCGGCGGATACGGCGCCCAGGTGTCGAGCGTCGTGCGCGTGCTCGACTTCGATGCCGCCAGCGGCGCGATGACCCAGACTCACGAGTGGAGCTTGCCAACGGGCGCCGGCACCGGCGAGAGCATTTACGGCGTCGACTTCTCGCCCTCGGGCCGCTACATCTACGCCACCAAGATCTTTGGCAACGGACAGCTCTACCGCTACGACCTGCAGCCCGGCGGGGAGGACGCCGCTGACGGCGCCGCGGTGAAAGCCACCGAGGAGAGGCTCGGCACGATCGGCGTCAGCGGCGGCCAGGTGCGCCGCGCGCCCGACGGCAAGATGTACGTCGCCAACGCCGGCGGCACGAGCCTCAGCGTCGTGAACACCCCCGACGAGGTCGACCCCGGCTTCGACAGCCTCGGCTTCCCCCTGGCGGACGGCACGAGCAGCCGCTTTGGCCTGCCGCAGATGGTCATTGGCTGCCCGCCCCCCGTGTCGGGGCCGCCGACGGTAGTGGACGACGAGTTCGAGGTGGAATACGGTGTCCCGGCGACGCTGAACCCTCTGGAGAACGACCAGGCGATCGGCGAGGGTGTGACGCTCACGGGCCTCGAGCTTGAAGGCGCGGTCGACGGCGTGCTGACGACCGACGCGGGAACCTTCGAGGTCCAGGACGACCTCACCGTGGTGTTCACCCCCGCCGAAGGCTTCTCCGGCGAGGTGCCCCCGGTGACCTACACGGTGACCGACAGCAACGGGCAGTCATCGATCGGCACCTTCGTGGTGACGGTAAACGATCCCGCCTTCGAGGCCCCGATCGTGGTGGACGACACCTTCACGGTCGAGCCCGGCACCCCGGCAACACTCGACCCGCTGGCCAACGACAGCACGGTCGGCGAGGGAGTCACCTTCGAGCAGCTCGTGCTCGAAGGCGCCGACCCCGAAACCGGCGTGCTGACGACCGACGCGGGAACCTTCGAGGTCCAGGACGACCTCACCGTGGTGTTCACCCCCGCCGAAGGCTTCTCCGGCGAAGTGCCCCCGGTGACCTACACGGTGACCGACAGCAACGGGCAATCATCGACCGGCACCTTCGTGGTGACGGTAAACGATCCCGCCTTCGAGGCCCCGATCGTGGTGGACGACACCTTCACGGTCGAGCCCGGCACCCCGGCAACGCTCGACCCGCTGGCCAACGACAGCACGGTCGGCGAGGGCGTCACCTTCGAGCAGCTCGTGCTCGAAGGCGCCGACCCCGAAACCGGCGTGCTGACGACCGACGCGGGAACCTTCGAGGTCCAGGACGACCTCACCGTGGTGTTCACCCCCGCCGAAGGCTTCTCCGGCGAGGTGCCCCCGGTGACCTACACGGTGACCGACAGCAACGGGCAATCATCGACCGGCACCTTCGTGGTGACGGTGGAGGCGGCTGCGGGCGGCGAGACGCCCGCTCCCACCGAGACACCCGCCCCCACCGAGACACCCGCTCCCACCGGGACGCCCGCTCCGACCGAGACGCTGGTTCCGACCGAGACGCCCGCCGCCAACGACCAGGACGGCAGCGGCCTGGCGAACACCGGCCAAGAGAGCGCCTTCGCAGGCCTGCTCGCGGCCGGGGCGGCGATCATGGCGGGTGCCGCGGCGCTCCTGATGTCGCGCCGCCGCCGCTCGGAGAGCTAGGCAGCGCAGCGCCGAACGGGCGGTCACCTTCACGGGTGGCCGCCCGTTCGGCGTTGCTCAAGGGCGCGCGACCGATACGCTGATCTCCGCCTGGCTGGGCCGACTACGGGCCGGGAAACTCACGAGGAAGCGTGCGCGTTGCGCACCGAGACCACGCTCGAGATCCACCGGTCCTCGCCACCCACACTCTGGCCACCGAGCTCACCCTCAGCACATCCCCCGCGACTCGCTGCCGCCCGGTTGCGGGCCGAACGACAGGAACACGGCGGCGACGAAGCCAGCGCCTGAGCACTCACGTCGCGCGCGGCTCGCGCGTGCTCTCGAGCACCCACGCGTGATACCCCGGCGCCGCCGCCAGCACCGGGATGGCCACGATCTGCGGCTCGTCGTAGGGATGCAGCACGGTGACGCGCTCGATCAGGTCGGGCACGAGCGACGCGCGAGTGTGGAGCACGACGAGCGTCTCGGGCTCGTCGGCGACATCGCCCTCCCACCGGTAGATCGAGTGAACGGCGGCGATGTTGCCGCACGCCACCAGGCGGTCGTCCACGAGCTGCCGGGTGAGCGTCTCGGCTTCGGCGCGCGTCGCGGTGGTGACGGTGACATCGGCGAGTTGGTCCACGGCTGGCTCCATCGGGTTCGGCGACGGCGTCATCCGTCTGCCGCTGAAACGATCCTTCCCTCGTGGCGAGGGAATCGCCACCTGTGCGAGGTTCGACCGCAGGAAAGCCTCGAAGCTTCCTTCCACCTGCGCCGTCACTGTGTCGGACCACTTCTCACGCAGGGGTAATGTGAAGCGAGTGGGTGACGAGGCGAACAGGCGGAGGCTCACGTACTCGGTCCCCAAATGGCTGACGGTGCTCGCGCTCGCGTTCACCGGCCTCACGTCGGCCTACATGTTCACGCTCGTCGTGCCGATTCAGTCGGAGCTCCCCCACCTGCTGGACGCGCCCCGCGAAGACACGGCGTGGGTCGTGACCATCACACTGCTCGTCGCCGCATGCGCGACGCCCATCTCGGGCCGACTCGGTGACATGTACGGCAAGCGCCGCATCGTGCTGATCCTGATCGGGTTCCTGCTCCTCGGCTCCGTCGTCGCCGCGCTCTCGACGAACATCGCAGGGGTCATCGTGGGCCGCGGGCTCCAGGGCGCCACGACCGGCGTCGTGCCGCTCGGTATCGCCATCATGCGAGACGTGCTGCCGCGCAAGCGGCTCGGCAGCGCCGTCGCGCTCATGAGCGCCACAATGGGCGTCGGCGGCTCGGTCGGCATGCCCGTCAGTGCCTTCATCGTCGAGAACTTCGACTGGCATGCGTTGTTCTGGGTGGCCGCAGGTCTCGGGGTCATCTCGCTGGTGCTCGTCATCGCCCTCGTCCCCGAGAGCGTGCTTCGGACCGCCGGACGTTTCGATTTCCTCGGCGTCGTGGGTCTCAGCATCGGCCTCGCCGGCATCCTGCTGGCGATCTCGCGCGGCGCGGACTGGGGCTGGTTTTCACCCGCAACACTCGGTTCCGGCCTCGGGGGCGTCGTCGTGCTCCTGATTTGGGGCTGGTACCAGCTGCGAGCATCCGCCCCGCTCATCGACCTGCGCGTCGCCGCGCGCCCGGCGGTGCTGTTCACCAATCTCACCGCGATCTGCATGGGCTTCGCCCTCTTCGGCAACAACGTGCTGCTGCCGCAGTTGCTCGAGCTGCCGACCGAGTCGGGTGCGGGCTTCGGCCTCGGCATGTTCGAGACGGCGCTGCTCGTCATGCCTGCGGGGCTGCTGATGATGCTGATTTCACCGATCTCTGGCTGGCTCGAGGGCAAGATCGGCGCCCGGGCCATGCTGGCCATCGGCTCGGGCGCCGTCGCACTCTCGTACGTGTATCTGCTGATCTGGTCGGACGAGATCTTCCATCTGTTCATCGCGAACCTTATCGTCGGCGTCGGCATCGGCCTCAGCTTCGCCGCCATGCCGATGCTCATCATGCGGTCGGTGCCCGCAGAGGAGACGGGCGTTTCCAACGGCATCAACGCGCTCGCCCGCTCGCTCGGCACCTCGACGGCCTCGGCGGTCATGGCCGCCGTGCTCGCCGCCGTGTCGATCGACTACAACGGGGTTGCCGTGCCGACGGCGACGGCATTCAACATCAGCTTCTGGATCGGCGCGATCGTCGGCATTGGCGCAATGGTGCTGTCGCTCCTCATTCCCCTGCGTCCGTTCCAGCAGCACCACCCTTCGGTCCCCCGCGACTAGGCGACCAGTCGGCGAGCCGGCGGTTACCGGTCGATCGTCGACATGTCGCCGTACCGGTCGCCTACGACCGCCTCGCGCGGAACGGCCCGCTCGAGTTCGGCGACGACCTCCGGCGCAAGCGTGATGCCGGCCGCCGCCGCGTTCTGCTCGAGGTACTCGACCCGCTTCGTGCCGGGGATCGGCACGACCGTCACGCCGTCCCGGCCCGAGTGGCTCATGACCCACGCGAGCGCGAGCTGGCCCGGCGTGCATCCGAGGCGGTCGGCGATCTCGCGCACCCTGGTGACGAGGGCGAGGTTGGCCTCGAGCGCGTCGCCTTGGAACCGCGGAAAGTACGCCGACGAGCGCGCGTCGCCGTCGGGCAGGTCGGTCGGTGCGGCGATCGAGCCCGTCAGCAGGCCGCGCCCGAGCGGCGAATACGGCACGAGGCCGATTCCGAGCTCGGCCAGCACGGGCCACACGGCGTCTTCGACGTCGCGCGAGAACAGCGAGTACTCGGTCTGCACCGCCGTGATCGGATGCACGGCGTTGGCGCGTCGAATCGTCTCCGGACCCGCCTCAGACAGGCCGAGGTGCCTCACCTTCCCCGCCGCGACGAGCTCGCTCATGGCACCGACGGTGTCTTCGATCGGCACGTCGAAGTCGACGCGGTGCTGGTAGTAGAGGTCGATGACGTCGACGCCGAGGCGCTGCAGCGACGCGTCGCATGCAGCCAGCACGTACTCGGGCTTGCCGTTGACGCCGAGCATCGTCCCGTCGGGTAGACGCTCGTTTCCGAACTTCGTCGCCAGCTGCACGCCGTCGCGACCCTGGCGGCTCGAGGCGATCGCGCGCCCGACGAGTTGCTCATTCGTGAAGGGCCCGTACATGTCGGCCGTGTCGAGCAGCGTGACGCCGAGGTCGAGTGCCCGGTGGATCGTGCGCATCGCGGAGGCTTCGTCGCGATCGCCGTAGAAGTCGGACATGCCCATGCAGCCGAGCCCGAGTTGCGAGACGGTGAGTGAAGAGGCGGTACCAAGCGTGGTGTGCTGAATGCTCATGGACCCGAGTCAATCGTTTCGAGTGCGCTCGAGGTCAAGCGGTCACGGAAACCCGTTCGGCATAGATCGCGATCTTGCCCTCGATCGCTCCGAGGTGCTCGGTCACCTCGGCGAGCCGGCCCAGTACGACCTTCCGGTGGGCGGTTAGCAGCGCGAGCCGTTCCGCCTCGTTGCCGTCGCCCGCGCGCACGAGCTCTGCGTACTGACGGATGCTCGAGATCGGCATCCCCGTCGCGCGAAGGCGCGTGAGCATCACGATCCAGCGCAGGTCACCGTCGTCGTAAACGCGGCGCCCGCCCGTGTCGCGGGCGACGGGCGTGAGGAGCAGGTCGTCGCGTTCGTAGTAGCGGAGCGTGTGGGCCGTGAGCCCGGTCGTCTCGGCGACCTCGGCGATGGAGTAGGCCATGCCACATTGTTGCGCTTCGAGCGCACTCAAGGTCAAGCACGGGCAGGAACGGTCAGTGCAGCCGCCGAACAGCGATCGGCGGAGCGGGGAGCGGGGAGCGATGGTCAGCCAAACTGCTGGTCGGTCAGCGGGATGCCAAGACGGAGGCGTAGTCAGCCGCGACCGCACCAAGGCGACCGTCGAAGGAGTGCCCACCGGCCGGATGCTCGACCACACGCGCCCGCGGAAGCCGCGCCGCGAGCAGGGCCATGTGCGCGAACGGCACGATCTCGTCGTCGGTGCAGTGGTGGAGCGTGATCGAAACAAGCGGTTCTGGCCCGTCGAAGGCGTAGTCGGCGACGTTCCACCCGTCGGGCGTCCACTCGGGCGGGGCGAGCAGCGCGATCGGCGGAACAGCGCGGATGCGTTCCTCGGACACGAGCTTCAGAAGCGTGGACGCACTGAACGAGTGCGCGAAGACGGCATCGCGCTCGCCGAGTCGTCCGAGCTCCGCGCGGGCAACGGCGGCCCAGGCGCCGTAGGACATGTCGTCCGCCGGGAACCGCGGAACGACGGGCTCGACGCCCACCGTCGCGCCGGTCACGGCCCCGACGGCAGGCGACCGGCCGGCGGCGGCCGCGGAAAGCTCTCGAGCGAGCTCGGCGGCCATCCGCACGCCCTCGTCGTACCCGTCGGCCCCGTGCAGGAAGAGCAGCTTCACGTGCGTCACGGTACTCGCGGCACGCGGTGAGGCGGTGAGCGAGGCGGACTCTTGCCGCAGCGCGAGCGCATCCTGCGGGTCGGCCGTGGCCGTGACCATGTGCCGGCCGTTCATGCGGGATTCCTCATTCGTGATCGCGGCGGTCGGCGGCCGTTGACGCCAGTGGTCTCGGCGGATACACGAACGTCACGAGCACAACGCTGATCAGCATGAGCAGGAACCACGAGACGAGCTTCGCCCACGAGACCGGGTGCCAGCCGTCGACCTGGTCGGGGTAGGCCCAGGCGCCCGCCCACGTGGCGATGTTCTCGGCGAACCAGATGAACAGCGCGACGAGCCCGAACGCCAGTAGGACCGGCATTCGCAGCGTGTGCCGGAACACGCGGTAGTGCATCCACGTGCGGCAGTAGACGACGGCGACGGCGGCGAGGAGCAGCCAGCGCGCATCCAACACGTAATGGTGGGCGAAGAAGTTGGCGTAGGCGGCCAGCGCGAGCAGGGCCGTGATCCACAACCGCGGATAGCGATCGAACCGCAGGTCGAACAGGCGGTACACACGCACCATGTACGAGCCCACGGCCGCGTACATGAACCCCGTGAAGAGCGGAACGCCGCCCAGGCGCAGCAGGCCGCCGTCGTCGTAGAGCCACGAGCCGACCTGGGTCTTGAAGAGCTCCATGACCGTGCCGACGAGGTGGAACAGCACGATCACCCACAGCTCTCGGCCGCCCTCGAGGCGCGTCACGAGCATGAGCACCTGGATCGCCACGGCCGCGATCACGAGCAGGTCGTTGCGCGCGAGGCCGGCGTCGTCGGGCCACCACAGGCGGGCCGCGACGATCGCGACGAGCATGAGCGCCCCGAACAGGCACGCCCACGCCTGCTTGAGGCCGAACACGAGGAACTCCACGAGCCAGGCTCGCCAACCGGTCGCCGGGCTGCGCTCGAGGAGACGGTTGGCCAGGCGATCGACTCGGCGCTCGGTGCCGGTCAGGGTGCGTGGGGACCGGTTGCTCGACGCGCGACGATCTGCGGCAGCGTCGTCTGGATCAGGACGGTTCACGCCCGCGATCGTGGCACGGTCCCGGTGCAGGGAGGCGGGGAGTCCGCGCCGGCCGACGTACCGCTCAACCGCGCGATATGACGCCCCTCGCTACCCTCGGAGCGTGACCTCGAACGACGCAGTGCCCGTCGGCAGCACCCCGCTCCCCCGTCCCGGCGCGGTTTACTTCATCGGCCGCGCGGTGCTGCGACCCCTATTCTGGATGCTGTACCGACCCCGCGTCGTGGGCCGCCGCAACGTGCCCGCGGCCGGCCCCGTGCTGCTCGCGAGCAATCATCTGTCGTCCTGGGACACCGTGCTGATCCCCGTGACGGCGCCGCGGCCCGTGCAGTTCCTCACCAAATCGTCGTACTTCACGCGAAGCGGCCGGCTCGGTGCGCTCATGAAGTGGTTCTTCCAGTCGATCGGCGGCGTTCCCGTGCTCCGCGCCGCCGGGCGCGACGCGAGGAGCGCACTCGACGCGGGCAGCAGCATCCTGCGAGCCGGCAGCGCCTTCGGCGTGTTCCCGGAAGGCACCCGCTCCCGCGACGGCAAGCTCCACAGGGGCCACCCCGGCGCCGCGTGGATGGCCCTCGACACGGGCGCGACCGTCGTGCCCGTCGGGCTCATCGGCACCGACGCCATGCGCGCGTTCCGGCACCTGCTGCCCCGCCGGGCGGGTGGCATGCGGGCGGAGGTGCGCTACGGGACGCCGATCGACCTCAGTGACCTCGCCGCGCTCCCGGGCGGCAGGGCACGCGCGATCGCGACGGAGCGCATCATGGCGGCCATCGCCGCCCTCACCGGCCAACAGGGCTCTGGCGAGGTCAACGCGAGCTCGCGCGACTGAACGGCACCGTACCGAAGACCCACCAGCGAACCGCAGAACCACCGCTGACGCGAGGCCAGCACGTCTCTAGAGTGAGGTCATGACACCGTCGGAGACCCCGGCGCCCCGGCCCCCTCGCGGCGTGCAACCGGGCACGGGGTCGATGAACGGTGCCTCGACCATGTTCCCGAACCGGTGGATCACCGCGGGCGCGACAGCGGCGTGGATGGCGTTCTTCCTCCTCCCGGAGCCCCGGCTCGCGTGGCTCGCCGTGCCCGCGTGCGTGCTGGCCATGCTCGTCATGCCCGAGCGGCCGATCGTCGCGACGGCGATCGTGCTCGCGTCGAGCGGGCTCATGGCGATCGACGGGCGGCCGTTCGGCGACGTCGAGCTCCTCCTGCCGACGTTCGCCTCGCTCAACTGGCTCGGCCGGTCGGGGCGGCCGATTCCCATCGGCATCGTCGCCGTCGCCGGCTTCACGCTCACCTCGATGCTGCGGCCATCACTGTGGCTGTCCGCCCTGCTCTCCGCCGGAACCGTCTACGGCATCGCTTGGGGCTTCGGCGTGCTCGTGCACCGGCGCGCGGTGGCGGCCGCGGCCGCCGTGCGCGTCGCGGAACAGGCCGCGGCCGTCGACATCGAAGAGCTCGCCACCGCCTCCGCCGCCGGCGAACGGCGCCGGCTCGCGAAGAGCACCGTCGGCGATCTCCAGGCATCACTCGCGTCCATCGCCCGGCTCGCCAGGAGCGCTCGCGAGTGGCCCGAGCTCGAGTGGCTCTCGGCGATCCGACGGGCGGCCGACGAGGCACTCGTCGCGCTGCACGCCGACCTCGCCACCCTGACCGGCGACCGTGCGCGGCGCTCGAGCGTCGCGGCGGCACCGACAGGCTCCGCCGCGCCGACACACGAGGACGCACCGCCGACAGCACCGTCACCCGCCGGCGCCACCGCAGCTCGCCGAGCACGAGCACTGCACCGCGCAGCGCCCCTCGCCCGGCGCGTCGCGGTCGGCGCCGCATTCGCGCTCGGTGGGAGTGTGGCGATGCTCGTCGGCACGGAACTCCTCGGGGGCGACTGGACGCGCTTCGCCTACGCGCTGCTTGCCGCCCTCCTCCCGCTCGCCGCCGTTGCGGCACGCCGGACACCGCTGGTGGCTGCCGGCCTCGCGGCGACCGCGTTCATCGGCGCCGCCCTCGACATGCCGCACGCACCCGAGGCGCTCGTGCCGACCGGCGTCGCCCTCCTCACGCTGTGCTGGCGTCTGGCGAGCGCCATCGATCCGCGTCGTCCATGGCGCGACGGCTGGCGCACGTACCTCGCCCTCGGCGTGACCGTCGCCTCCGGCGTCGTCCTCGGCGTACAGCACGGGCGATCGAGCGCCGGCTTCATCGTGCTCGCCGCCCTGCTCACCCTGTTCGGGGCGCACGCGTGGGCGGAGCGGGACCACGTGACCCAGGCGGAGGAGGCCAGGGCGGCGCGCCTCCTCGCCCATGCGGCGACCGCCCGGCTCGAGGCCGAGCGGAACGAACGGCGCGGCATGGCGCGCGAGCTTCACGACGTGGTGAGCCACGCGATCGTAGGAATCAGCCTGCAGGCCCAGGCCGCAGCAGGTGCCAGCCGCGCGGGCAGGCGAGCAGCGCTCGACGCCATCGCCGACGTCGCGGCCGCGTCCTCACGCGAGCTCGGCGGGTTCGCCGAGCAGCTCCGCCCGGACACATCGGCGCGATCCATCGCCGAGCTCGCCCGCACGGGTCGCTCGCTGGGCCTCGAGATGAGGATCGACGAAGGGAGGATCGCCCCGGACCCGCTCGCCGTCCGGATCGTGCGTGAGTGCCTCACGAACGCCGCAAGGTACGCGGCGGGAGCGACGGTCGACGTGCGCGTCGCCGCGAGCGACGGGATGCTCGAAGTCTCAGTGCGGAACGGTCCCGCCTCCTCCACCGCCCTCATCCCCCTCCGGCCCGGCCGCGGATCCGGACTGGCCGGGCTCCGTGACGAGGTCACCGGGCGCGGAGGCACCTTCGAGGCCGGACCGGACGCATCCGGGTTCCTCGTCGTGGCGCGCTATCCTGCCCTCGACACCCCGGCACCGCCGCCGGCCGAGCCGCCCCCGCCTCCCCGCTTCCCCGCGTCACCCGGCCCGATCCCCGCATCCCCCGCATCCCCCGCATCCCCCGAGGAGGACGCATGATACGCGTCGCCATCGCCGACGACCACAAGCTCGTGCGGACGGGGCTCGGCGCCCTCCTGGACGCTGAGCCCGACGTCGAGGTGCGCGCGCTCTTTGCCAACGGGCAGGAGGCCGTCGACTATGTCGCCGAGCACGACGTCGACGTGCTGCTCATGGACATCGAGATGCCCGTGCTCGACGGCGTCGAAGCGACGAGGCGGGTGCTCGAGCTACGCCCGGAGACGGCGGTGATCGTGCTGACGACGTTCCACGACGACGCGTACCTCGCCGGCGCGTTGCGGGCGGGCGCGTTCGGCTACCTCCTGAAGACGGGGTCGACCGAGGAGCTGAGTCAGGGGGTGCGGGACGCGCACGAAGGCAGGAGGGCGTTCGCCCCGGAGGTGCTCGATCGGCTCGCGAAGCAGTTCGCCGACGGCGACGCGGCCGGGCGCCGCGGCGGACCCCCGGCACGCGGCGAAGTTCCGGCACCACTCGCCGCGCTGACGCGACGCGAGCTCGACGTCTTCGTCGAGGTGGGGAGAGGGCGCTCGAATCGTGAGATCGCAGAAGCGCTGCACCTCAGCGAGGCGACCGTGAAGACGTATGTCACGCGCATCCTGGCCAAACTCGACGTCCGCAGCCGCGTGCAGCTCGTCGTGCTCGCATTCGAGACGGGAATCGTGACGCGCGCGGTCGGCTGACCGACGCTTCGGACGCTCGCCCCGACCGCACCATCACCAAAAGTCGTACCGACTGTCTGCCTGCGGTGATTCCCGGGTCCGCGCGCCCCTGTGAAGGTGGTGTGCGGGCATCCAGGCGGCACACGGCTGTCGGTCAGTCAGGTACAGGGAGTGCGACGTGACGGAGACGACGACGAGCAGGTGGACGAGATGGCGCGGCACGGTCGCGTTGAGCGCCGCGACCGCGATCGCCGGGGGAGGGATGCTCGCCGTCGCATTCGCAGCGCCGGCCACGGCCGCGGAAGGCGACGCATTCATCTACCAGATGTTCGCCTTCGATGAGAGCGACCCCGACAACCCCATCGTCAACCCCCCGGGGTACGCGTGGGATGTCGTCGCGACAGGACCGGCGACGTACACGAACGACGAATCCCCAACCGCGCTCGTCGTCGAAAACGTCGCCGGCGGCACCTACACCGTCACCGCGACGCCGAACGCGGAAGCCGAGGCCGGTTCCTCCTTTGACGAGATCTGGTGCCAGCGGTGGCGCTCGGACATCCCGGCCGACGAGCTCGACGAGTCGGACTACGAGTACTTCACGCCGGCGAACACCGGCGGGGGCTTCCAGGTGCCCGTACTCGACGGCTACTCGACCGCCTGCGCCGAGATCTGGAGCATCGGGGAGGACGTTCCCGCGCCCAACGGCAGCGTGACCGGAGCCTTCGACGTCCGCCCGAGCCCGGACCTCGTCGGCGCCAAGAGCGACTTCGACATCGTCCTGCAGGATGCATCGGGCATATCCCTCGGCTCGTTCAACGAGACCGAACTCGTCGTCCCGCCTGGCACCTACACCCCTCTCGTCGTGGCGTCAGCAACCGCGCAGGCGGGCTTCGACATCGACGCCTGGGACCGGAGCTCGTGGAGGTGTTCGAGTGTTCAGACCGGCCCGTTCGAGGTGACGTACGGCGCCTCGTTCACGGTGCCGTCCGGCGCAATGGTGCAGTGCTCCATCGAGATCGCGGAGCACTTCGGCGATATCCAGCTGTTTCCACCAGGCGGCACTGTCGAGGGTGACGTCAACTACGAGTGGGGCGGCGTCTACGGAGAGTCGGGCACGCCCTATTCCTTCGGGTACGAGGTGCGCCTGCCCGAGCCGGCGGGCGGCGGGCCGGACCCGATCAGGGTGGTCGTGACCGTGCGCCTCGCCGACAACAGCATGCCTGACGAGTCGTTCCCTGGCGCCCCCGGCTGGATGGACGCCTCCGTCGACCCCGAGCCTGGCCTCTTCGCCTTCCAGGCCGACGCGCCGATGTCCGCCGGCGAGGTGCGCGAGTTCCGCTTCGGCGCGATCCTGACGAGCGATAAGCGGCCCTCGAGCCCGACCGAGGTCTGCGCGACCGCGTACTACGAGGGCTACGAGCGCACCGATTGCGACCTGGTCGAGCCGGTCGGCGACGGCTGCGGCGACGGGGAGGACTGCGGCGGCACCACGCCGCCAACGACACCAGCTCCCACCGCGTCCGTCCCGCCGACGACGAGCCAACCCTCGGGCCCTGGCGGCACGACGCCCGCCGGCACGTCGTCTCCCGCGGCACCGTCGCCCGGTGATGGTTCGGCCGGGAACGACGCGCTCGCCGTGACGGACGGTGGCGGCATGGCGCCGGGCATCGCGCTCGGCGTCGTCGCCCTCGCCGCAGGCCTCGGCCTGCTCGCCCAGCTCCGCCGGCCGGCCACCCCCCGCCGCGGCGAGCCGACGCGCTGACCCGGACACACCACCCGCCACCGCCGCTCAGCGAGCTGCCTGCTCGCCTGATCCCTCGTGCGCGCCGCCACCCGCACCGGTTGACCCCGCGCGCGCCGTGGCACAAGACTCGTCGCATGGACAAGCGCTGGGTTGCCACCTCTCAGGAAGGGCTCGACGCCCTCGAGCTGCAGGACATCGAGTTGCCACCGCCGGGCCCCGGCGAGGTCGCGATCGACGTGCGCGCGGCCGGCGTCAACCCCGTCGATCTCAAGGCCGTCGGCCGCCTCGCCGCCGACGCCCCGCTGCCGTTCCCGCTCGGCTACGAGCTCTCGGGCGTCGTCGCCGACCTGGGTCCGGATGCCGAGCTCGCCTCGGGCGGCGGAGCGATCGGCGACGAGGTGCTCGCCTTTCGCGTGCGCGGCTCGCACGCCACCCGCGCGAACGTGCCCGGGCGCGACGTCTTCGCGAAGCCGGCGAGCATCCCGTTCGACGAGGCGGCCGGCCTGCTGCTCGTCGGCACGACGGCGGCCGAGATGCTGCACCGCGTCGACGCAGCCACCGGCGAGACCGTGCTGCTGCACGGCGCCTCCGGCGCGGTCGGCGTCAGCTTCCTGCAGCAGGCGGCCCGGCTCGGGGTGCGAGTGATCGGCACGTGCTCGGAGCGCGGGGCGGACGAGGTGCGCCGATTCGGCGGCGTGCCGACGCCGTACGGACCCGGCCTTGAAGCGCGCGTTCGCGAGCTCGCGCCGGAGGGCGTCGCGGCAGCTCTCGACGCCGCGGGCACTGATGAGGCGATCGAGGTCTCCCTCGCGCTCGTCTCGGATCGCGCCCGGATCCTCACCATCGTCCGCGCCGACGCCGCCGAGCGCGAGGGCCTGCTGCACATCGGCGGGGCCAAGCCCGCGAGCGCGGCCTTTCGCGATTCCGCCCGGCAGGGGCTCATCGCGCTCGCCGCCGCACGTGAGCTCGTCGTGCCGATCGCGCGCGCGTATCCGCTCGCGGACGGACGCGACGCCATGGAGCTCGTGTCGAGCGGCAAGGCCGGCGGCAAGGTCGTGCTGCGACCGTAGCGGGCTCGCGGAATGTGCGTCGATGGCGCGACGTTCGACGTGAGCGGCACGCAGCATCCGATTCCAGCGCGGCACGAGCCCTTCGGCACCGCGGCACGAGGGATGGGAGTGACCGCGCGCGCCACGACATTCAACACGAAAGGCTGACCATGGCTGACTACTTCGACCGCGAGCACGACGGCACCTACACGAGGGTCTACAAGAACGAGACGCCCGACATCCTGAAGTCATTCGTCGCCTTCGACCAGAGCGTCTTCGCGGAGGAGGGCCGCGAGATTCCGCTCAAGTACCGTGAGCTCATCGCCGTTGCGGTCGGCACCACGACGCAGTGCGTCTACTGCATCGACGCCCACTCGAAGCGAGCCGTCGCCGCGGGCGCGACCGAGACCGAGCTCGCCGAGGCCGCCTGGGTCGCCACCGCCATCCGCGCCGGCGGCGGCTTCGCGCACGGCCGCCTCGCGTTCAAATTCGGGGAAGAGGCGGCGGGCCACACCCACTGACACGCGGACCGCGCGCACGCGCCCGGGGCGAGCATCCATGACCGATGCCCGCCCCGGCCGTTTCGCGTTCGTCGCGTGACAGGGGCCTACCCGTCGGCGGCCCGCAACAGCGGCAGCACCTCGGTGCCGAACACCGGCAGGTCGCGCAGGTAGTCGGGGAAGATGAGCATGATGCCGTCGAGTTCCGCCCCGTCGAGCACCCGGTGCACGCGCTCCGCGATCGTGGTGGGCGAGCCCGTGATGTACGGCGTCTGGAACGCCTCGTCGCCTGGCGCATCCTCCGCCCACGAGAGCGCCTTCTCCTGCGCCCATCCCCACGAGCTGCGCATGTTCGCGAGCGCGACCCGGTCGATGCCCTGCGCATAGGCGGCCGCGGCGCGCTCGGCCGCCGCGTCGGTCTCACCGATCACGAGGGTGAGCATGGCGTAGGTGCCACAGGTGCGCCCGTGTGCGGCAGCCTGATCGTGCACGTCGCGCGCGAACTCGCGCATCTCGGCCATGCTGTCGGAGCCGAGGAACGCGGCATCCGCGTACTTCGCTTGGAACTTGCGGCCGAGCGCCGACCTCCCCGCGCTCACCACCGTCGGGCGCGTCACCGGGTGCGGCCGCGACTGGCAGCGGTCGAGCACGAAGAAGTCGGTCTTCATCGTCACCTCGGGCTCGGTCCAGAGGCGGTCGACGGCCGTCATCCAGGCCTCGGTCATGCGGTACCGGTCGGCGTGCGACATCGAGTCGTTCCACAGCCCCATCTGGCGGAACTCATCGGCATACGAGCCGTTGACGATGTTCATGCCACCCCGGCCGTGACTGATCTGCTGCAGCGTCGTGAAGATCTTGGCCGCGAAGGCCGGATGCTGCACGTTGCAGTGGATCGTGCCCCAGACGCCGACGTGCGTGGTCGCCTCGGCGAGCGCCGCGATGAGGCTGAGCGAGTCGATCGTCTCGCCCCAGTGATCGGTCGCCCCGCCGAAGCCGAGCCACTTCGACATGGCCATGACGAAGTCGAGGCCGTACCCGTCGGCCGCGAGCGCGACCTGGCGGTTGTAGTCGTAGTCGGCCGGCGGGTAGGGCGCCGTCGACGAGATCATCCAGCCGCCCGCCGCGTTCGGCAGGAACACGCCGTAGTCCTTGCGGGTCACACGCTCTCCTCAGGGTCGCGGCGGCTCCGCTCGCGCGGTGCCGCGTGGGGGCTCGCCGGGTTCGGACGCGTGCCCGCTGCGGGGGCGCCCGAATCGCTGAGGGCACCGAACGACCACACGTCTCCCTCAAGCATCGCGTACTCCCCCGGTTGCGCGCGCGCCGCGAACCCGCGCAGGCTGGGCACGCCGACGACGATCTCGGCCAGTGCGATCGCCGTGAAGTTCTCGGGGTCGGCGAGGTACTCGGCCGACTCGGTCAACGAGATCGCGAGGTAACGCCCGTCAGCGTCACGCTGCATCCAGCGCACGCCCCGCTCGAGGGCGTCGAGCGTCACCAGGCACGGCTCTCGCGGTACGGGCGCCGGCGGCTCGACCATGTCGTCGCGCAACACGTCGAACCGGGCTGCCGGCGCTGCCGCCGCAGCCTCGATCAACGGCACGATCCCGTCGACCGCGACGCGCTTCCCCTCGTTCCTGGTGAGCATGACGACCTCGTTCACCCAGCCGACCACCGCTCCGTTCTCGTCGTGCACGTTCTGGTCTCGTCCGCTCCACTGCGCGTCGACGCCGACGATGGCCTGGATGCGCGTGCCGGCGAGGAACGGGACATCGTTGATCCACACGTCGCCGGGCTGGAACGGCCCTCTGGCGGCGTCCCCGAGCGCGCCCATCACCCGCTGGAGCGCGATGCGCACGGTGACCTCGGCCGCCGCCTTCTGCGTCTCGACCACCTCGCAGAGGAGTTCGATGCGGGCGCCGCCGGGCAGCGACACGCGCTCGAGGCCGAGGGTGACGACCGAGGCGATGCCGTTGTGGACGTACCTGGCGATGGCGACGTGGCCACCGCCGGGCACGTCGACGGGATCGCCGAGGAACTGGGGCGCACACGAGAACAGCCGCGCGAAGTGCCGGGCGAAGCTCACATCGCCGTGCCTGGCCCGGCCGTCGCCCGGCGCGCTCGTCATGGCTGGCCCTTCTCCGTCCTGCGCGATGTCCGCCCATCGCGGGCAGCCCCGCCCGCGTCCCCCGTGGCGAAGGCATCGTCGGCTGCGCCCCCGGCGGTGGCCGCGCCGCCTCGCTCGAGCGTACCGGGCGTGTCACCCGCTCCGACACGGGGTTTCGCCGTGGCGGGAGACGCCCCGATCGTGACGTCGCGGCCAGCGCCATAGCCCGAGATTCCCTGGAGCGCGGCGGCGCCGCCGATGAGGGCGATGACCGGCAACCACGAACCGGTGAGGTCGTTCAGGGCGCCGGCGAGGAACGGGCCGACCGCCGCGAGCCCGTAGCCGATGCTCTGCGCCATCGACGACAGGCGAGTCGTCCAGGCCGGCGTCGCCGTGCGCAGTGCGATGAGGGCCATGGCCACAAGGAGCGACGAGCCTTGGCCGGCCCCGAGCAGCGCCGCCCAGAGCGCGGGCACGGCGCCCGGGGCCAGCCACAGGCCGATGCAGCCGGCGATGACCGGGACCGCGGTCAGCATCCCCACCACGCGCTGATCCTGCCGCCGCCCCATGAGCGCGGTGCACAGTATGCCGACGAGCATGCCGACGACCTGACTGAGCGACAGGTGCCATCCCGACGCCGCGTCGGACACTCCGGCGACGCGCTCGATCGACGGCAACCACGTGACCGTCACGTAGAAGTGAAACGACTGCAAGCCCATGAAGGCCGTCACGAACCAGGCTGTCGGCGACTTCCACAGGCGGGCTTCGCGTGGCGGGGTCGACGTCGGGGCGGGGTTGGTCACCGGATGCCCCTGTGCCGTCGCCGCTGTCGCGGCAGCCGCGGCTGCCGCGGACGAACGAGCGATGCGCACCGCCCACCACACGACGCCGACCAGCACGAGGGGCAATGAGGCGCCGAGCGCGAGCCGCCAATTCCCGCCCGCGGCCTCGGCGATCGGCACCGAGAGGCCCGAGCCGAGCGCTGCGAAGGCGACGAGCACCGAGGTGTAGACGCCCGAGGCGAGCGAGACCCGCGAGGGGAACCACAGCTTCACCGCGCTCGGCAGCAGCACGTTGCCGACCGCGATGCCGATCCCGACCAGGGCGGTGCCGATCCAGAGCGGCGCCTGGCCCGGCAGGAAGCGCACGGCGAGCCCCACCGCGAGAACCACGAGCGCCACGAGCACGACGCGGTCGATTCCGAATCGGCGCGCCGGGACCTGGGCCCCGGCCGACACGACGGCGAAGCACACGATCGGCAGTGACCCGAGTACGCCGAGCGCGGTCGACCCGATGCCGAGCTCGGCGTCGATGCGCTCGACGACCGGGCCGAACGACGTCAGCGCGGGGCGGAGCACGGCGGCCACGAGCACGATCGAGACGAGCGCGCTCATCGTCGCCGCGGTCATCACGGGCGCGCGTGAGCCGCGCTGGGGCGACGGGGCGCCGCGGGCTCCTGCGCCCGGCGCGGGCTTCGATGCAGAGGTCATGTGAATCGTGCTCACCATAGCCGCCCTCTGCCTTCACGGAGCCGACGGAGGAGGCCTCCAAGCGTCGGGCACCGGAGCCCGCCCCATCACGCCCGACTAAGCTGTCCACATGAACAGGGACGTTCGGCCGATCGACCCCGCGGTGGCCGCCGAGCGCCTCGCCCGACTGATCCGCATCGACACCGTGTCCTCGGGCGACGAAGAGACCGACGCCGAGACGTTCGCCGCCGTCGGGCGCGAGCTCGAGCGCCTGTACCCGCGATCCACCGAACGCTGCACCGTCACGCACGTCGGCCGACGCTGCCTCCAGTACCGCTGGGACCCGGCGCATGAGTCGGAGCCCCCGGCGACGTCGCCTCGCGCAACGGGCCCGCTCGTTCTCATGGCGCACGCCGACGTCGTGCCGGCAGACGCCGCCGACGGCTGGCAGCATCCGCCGTTCGAGGGCGTCATCGCCGCCGGCAGCGTGCACGGGCGCGGCGCGCTCGACGATAAGGGCCCTCTCGTGGCGATCTTCGAGGCAGTCGAGTCGCTCGCGGCCGAGGGATTCGAACCGACCCGGCCACTCATCATCAGCATCGGCGGCGACGAAGAGACACTCGGGTCGGGCGGAGCCGACGCGGCGCAGGCGATCGACGACGCGGGCGACACGCCATGGCTCGTGCTCGACGAGGGCGGCGCAGTGGTCGACCCGCCACTGCCCTTCGTCCACGGCGACAACGCCATGATCGGCATCTGCGAGAAGGGCTACGCCAGTCTGCGCCTGCGCGCCGTCGCAGCGCCGGGCCACTCATCGACCCCCACCGGCCCATCGGCCCCCGATCGACTCGCTCGCGCGATCACCCGCCTGCAACGCCGGCCGTTCCCGGCGCACCTCAGCCGCCCCGTCCGCGCCATGCTCGAGTGCCTCGCCGACGGCGAGCGCGGGGCGAGCCGGCACGTCATCCGGGCCCTCGCCGCGGCCGGTCCCGTCACGGCCCGCATCTTCGCGGCCATCGGGGGCGAGCCCGCCGCCCTCGTTCGCACGACGTGCGCCGTCACGATGCTGCGCGCGGGCACTGCCGCCAACGTGAGCGCGCCCGACGCGACCGCCACGCTCAATCTGCGCATCGCGACCGGCGAGTCCATTGCCCGGACAGTACGGCGCGTGCGCCGCGTCATCCGCGACCGCACGATCTCGATCGACGTCGTCACCGCGAGCGAGCCGACGCCCGTGGCTCCGCACGACGGCGGGCAGTTCGCCGCCATCGGCGCTGCTGTTGCCGCGAGCCATCCGGGCGCGCGACCCGTGCCGTACCCGGTGATGGCTACGACCGACAGCCGCCACTTTCACCGCCGCTGGCCGCACGTCTACCGATTGGCCCCGGTGACCATGACCGCGGGGCAACGCGCGAGCATCCACGGCATCGACGAGCACATCACGATCGACGCCCTCGGCCGCGCCATCGCGTTCCACCGTGCGCTCATCCGCCGTTCGCTCGGCTCGCCCGGCAGCGACCCGGACGAGTGACCGGACGCCGGCACGGGCCACCGGGCACGGGCGGCCCGGGCGGCACCCTCAAAGCGCTCGGCGAAATCGGGGCGACCGCGCGTCGCCATGCGCGCGAGTAAAGTGCGGCTTGTCGGCACCCCGCGAGGCACCTCCCCGGTGCGACACCCCCCTCGACGACCGCACCCCCTGGGCGCGGAGGGAAGGACCTCTGCCATGCCCCGATTTAGCCCGGTCTCGATGGGCGCCATCATCGGCGCCTTCGCGCTGGTCGAGTTCACGAGCGGCATCCTCCAGGGCTACTACACGCCGATGCTCACCGACATCGCTCGGCACCTCGACGTGCACGATGCCGACGTCAACTGGCTCGAGGGGTCGCAGCTCATGCTGTCCGCCATCACCGTGCCCCTGCTGTCACGGCTCGGCGACGCGATCGGGCACAAGCGCATCCTGCTTGTCTCGACATTCGTCGTGATGGTCGCGACCTTCGGGCTCGTGGTGGCTCCGAACTTCGCCGTGTTCCTCGTGGCGTGGGCCGTGCAGGGCGTCTATACGGTGTGGCTGCCGCTCGAGATCGCGCTCATCTGGATTCGCGCGGAGCGGGCCGCCGGGCGCGTGCCGGGCACGCGGCCGGCTGCGCTGACGCGTCGGGCGGCCGGCATGCTCGTCGCCGCGCTCGAACTCGGCGTCATCGGCGGCGCGCTCGCCGGCGGCGCCCTCGTCACCGCGCTCCCGCTCGACGCCGTGCTGCTCGTGCCGGGGATCGCAGTGGCGCTGTGCCTCATCGCCATCTGGGTCTGGGTCGACGAGACCC